>DATHQA010000130.1:0-29108 GCA_035483375.1 Rhizomicrobium sp.
TCGCATTCGTGATTGCCGGGATTGCGGTCGGGATGGAATTCCTTCGCAAGGCGGCGATAGGCGCCTTTCAACTCCTCGATCGAGGCGCTCTTCTGGCAGCCGAGAACGTCGTAATAGCAACGCTTGTTCATGTGCGAATCAGTAGACGGGAAACCGGAAGGTCAGAATATGCCAAAAGCATTATCCAATCCTTCCGGTTCGCTTCGTTCCTATGGCCGGTTCAGCCCGTGTTCTTCTTGTCTTCGTCGACTTCGGAGAATTCCGCGTCCACGACATTGTCATCGGGTTTGGCCGCACTATCGCCGGCAGCACCTTCGCCCGCGCCTTGCTGCGCCTTGTACATCGCTTCGCCGAGCTTCATGGACGCTTGTGACAAGCCTTGCGTCTTCGACTGGATCGAATCCACATCGTCGGTCTTGACGGCTTCCTTCAACGCGGCGAGTGCATTCTCAATTGCCGTGCGGTCGCCTGCTTCGATCTTGTCGCCGTGTTCGGACAGCGCCTTTTCGGTCGTGTGGACCAGCGCATCGCCATGATTCTTCGCTTCGGCCAGCGCGCGGCGTTTCTTGTCGTCGGCCGCGTGGCTTTCGGCTTCCTTCACCATCTTCTGGATATCGGCATCGGACAGCCCGCCGCTCGCCTGGATGCGGATCTGCTGTTCCTTGTTGGTCGCCTTGTCCTTCGCGGTGACGCTGACAATGCCGTTCGCATCGATGTCGAACGTGACCTCGACCTGCGGAATGCCGCGCGGCGCAGGCGGAATGCCGACGAGATCGAACTGGCCGAGCAGCTTGTTGTCGGCCGCCATTTCGCGCTCGCCCTGGAACACGCGGATCGTCACCGCCGTTTGATTGTCATCGGCGGTAGAGAAGATCTGCGATTTCTTCGTCGGGATCGTCGTGTTGCGCTCGATGAGACGTGTGAACACGCCGCCGAGCGTTTCGATGCCGAGCGAAAGCGGCGTCACGTCGAGAAGGAGCACATCCTTCACTTCGCCTTTAAGCACGCCACCTTGAATGGCCGCACCGATGGCGACGACTTCATCGGGATTGACGCCCTTATGCGGCTCCTTGCCGAACAGCTGTTTGACGACTTCCTGCACCTTTGGCATGCGCGTCATGCCGCCGACGAGAATGACTTCGTCGATCTGATTCGCGGTGACGCCCGCATCTTTCAATGCCAGTTTAACGGGCGCGATGGTTTTCTGGATGAGATCGTCCACAAGCGCTTCGAGTTTGGCGCGCGTGATCTTCGTCGTCAGATGTTTCGGTCCGCTCGCATCCGCCGTGATGAACGGAAGGTTCACTTCGGTCTGCATCGCGCTCGACAATTCGATCTTGGCTTTTTCGGCGGCCTCTTTCAGGCGTTGCAGCGCAAGCCTGTCAGTCCTCAGATCGATGCCGGATTCTTTCTTGAACTCATCGGCGAGATAGCCCACGACACGCTGGTCGAAATCCTCGCCGCCGAGGAATGTGTCGCCGTTCGTCGATTTCACCTCGAACACGCCGTCGCCGATTTCGAGCACCGACACGTCAAATGTGCCGCCGCCAAGGTCGTAAACCGCAATTGTGCCGGAGCCTTTCTTGTCCATGCCATAGGCAAGGGCGGCCGCTGTCGGCTCGTTGATGATGCGCAGAACTTCGAGGCCCGCGATCTTGCCCGCGTCTTTCGTCGCCTGGCGTTGCGCGTCGTTGAAATAGGCAGGCACGGTGATGACGGCCTGCGTGACCTTCTCGCCCAGATGCGCCTCGGCGGTTTCCTTCATCTTCTGCAGGATGAAACCGGAGATTTCGGACGGCGCGTATTTCTTGGTTTCGCGGCCCGCGACCCAGGCATCGCCATTGTCGGCTTTGACGATCTTATACGGCACCATGCCCATATCTTTCTGGGTCATGGGATCGTCGAAGCGGCGGCCGATGAGGCGCTTGATCGCAAAGAACGTGAATTCGGGATTGGTGACGGCCTGCCGCTTGGCGGGCTGGCCTACAAGCCGCTCGCCATCCGCGGCGAAAGCGACGATGGAAGGCGTCGTGCGCGCGCCTTCCGCATTCTCGATGACCTTGGGGGCCGAGCCCTCCATGACGGCGACGCAGGAATTCGTCGTGCCGAGGTCGATGCCAATAACTTTACCCATGATAGTTCCTCTCTTCGGGCTACGGGTTCCTGGCCTCCGAAGAGCACCCTCCGGTCCGTCCCCATTGATTCGATTAGCAAATTCGGCGGGCTCGTGAGTACCCACCAGAACTCAAGGGGTATATAGGGAGGCGCACCCTCCCCCGCAAGGCGGCAATCCGAATCAGTTGTCTAAAGCGCCGCGATCACCGCCGCGTTGTAGATTTCGCTCATCTTGGCGTTGAGCGGCGCGATCTGGACGGAGCGTTCGAGGCCCACAAGCAGCGGCCCGAGCACGCTGACGCCACCCACCTGCTGCAACAGCTTCGTCGAGATCGACGCCGAATGGATCGCCGGCATGATGAGCACGTTTGCCGTGTCGGTAAGGCGGCAGAACGGATAAAGCGCCATGCGTTCGCGGTCGAGTGCTACATCCACCGCGATCTCGCCGTCATATTCGAAATCGACGCGGCGATGATCGAGGATGTTCACGGCCTCGATGATGCGCTCGCTGCGTTCGCTGCGCGGGAAACCGAATGTTGTGGAAGCCAGCATCGCCACGCGCGGCGTGAAGCCGAAACGGCGCGCGACGCCTGCGGCTTGTACGGCGATGTCGGCAAGCTCATCCGCCGTCGGCATTTCATGCACCGCCGTATCGGCCACGAACACGATGCGGCCCTTCGCGAAGATGACGATGACGCCGATGGGCCGTTCGCCGCGCGGAGAATCGAGCACAGTGCGAATTTCGTTGAGCACGGCGGAATAAGAGCGCGTGACACCCGTCACCATGCCGTCGGCATCGCCGGCGGTGAGCATTGAGGCCGCATAGATATTGCGGTCGTTCGCCACCATGCGGATGCAATCGCGATAGAGCGCGCCGCGTCGTTGCAGTCGCTTGTAAAGGAGATCGGCGTAGGGCACGGCCTCGCGCGCGGATTGCGGCACGCGGATTTCGAGCACGGTCTCGTCCATGCCGATGGCACGCGTGCGTTCGGCGATCACTTCGCGGCGGCCGACGAGAATGGCCTTGCCGAGGCCGGAATTCTGGAATGCGGTCGCAGCGCGAATAACGGATTCCTCTTCGCCTTCCGCAAACACGACGCGCTTGGGATTGGCGCGCACGCCTGCCGTGATCGTCTGGAACAGCGCCGCCGCGGGATCGAGACGTGCCGAAAGCTTGTCGCGATAGGCATCCAAATCCGGCAATGCGCGCCGCGCCACACCGGTCGCCATCGCCGCTTCCGCAACCGCCGCCGACACGCGGCTGATAAGGCGCGGATCGAACGGCACAGGGATAATGTAATCGGGGCCATAGGCGGGGCGTGGGCCGCGATAGGCCAACGCCACTTCGTCGGGCACATCCTCACGCGCAAGTTCGGCAAGCGCCTGGGCGGCCGCCACTTTCATCGCCTCGTTGATCGTCTTCGCGCGTACATCGAGCGCGCCGCGGAAGATATAGGGAAATCCCAATACGTTGTTCACCTGGTTGGGATAGTCGCTGCGCCCCGTCGCCACGATCGCATCGGGCCGCACGGCCTTCACCGCCTCGGGTGTGATCTCGGGATCGGGATTGGCCATCGCGAAGATGATGGGCGCTTTCGCCATCGTCTTCACCATGTCCTGCGTCACCGCATCTTTCACCGATAACCCAAGGAACACGTCGCAATCCCTCAGCGCATCGGCGAGCGTGCGGTCTTTCGTTTCCACCGCATGCGCCGATTTCCACTGGTTCATGCCGTCCGTACGGCCGCGATAAACGACACCTTTGGAATCGCACAGGATCGCGTTGGCATTGGGTAATCCCATATGCTTCAGCAGTTCGAGGCATGCGATGCCGGCCGCACCTGCGCCGTTCACAACGACCTTGATGTCCTCGATGCGCCGTCCGGTCAGATGCATCGCATTGATGATGCCCGCCGTCGAGATGATCGCGGTGCCGTGCTGGTCGTCATGGAAGATCGGAATGTCCATGAGTTCGCGCAGGCGTTCCTCGATGACGAAGCAGTCGGGCGCCTTGATGTCTTCGAGATTGATGCCGCCGAAAGTCGGGCCCAGATAGCGCACGCAATTGACGAACTCGTCGATGTCGGACGTGTCCACTTCGAGGTCGATGGAATCGACATCGGCAAAGCGCTTGAACAGCACCGCCTTGCCCTCCATCACGGGCTTGGAGGCGAGCGCACCGAGATCGCCAAGGCCCAGGATCGCCGTGCCGTTCGAGATGACGGCCACGAGATTGCCCTTGGCTGTGTAGTCATAGGCCGCATCGGGCCGCTCGGCGATGACGCGCACAGGCACGGCCACGCCCGGCGAATAGGCAAGACTCAAATCCCGCTGCGTCGCCATGGGCTTCGTCGCGGTGATCTCGATTTTCCCCGGCTTGCCCTGGGCGTGGAACGCCAGGACTTCTTCCTCGGTGAAGGACGGTCTTTTTATGGTGGACATCTTCCGAACCGTTGAAATGAGGGAGGACTATTGGGCTTTGCGCCTCTTGCTTTCAATGGGTGCAGGGCCGCAGGGTCCCGCCATGAACGAGCACTCCCCTACCGAGGCCGAAACCGCCACACCGATGATGGCGCAGTACCTCGAAATCAAGGCTGCGAACGCGGAATATCTGCTGTTCTACCGCATGGGGGATTTCTATGAATTGTTCTTCGACGATGCCGTGAAGGCGTCGGGCGCGCTCGACATCGCGCTGACCAAACGGGGCAAGCATCAGGGCGAGGACATCCCCATGTGCGGGGTACCCGTCCATGCGGCGGAGGCCTATCTCGAAAAGCTCATCCGTCGCGGGTTCCGCGTGGCTGTCTGCGAGCAGACCGAGGATCCGGCAGAGGCCAAGAAGCGTGGCGGTTCCAAGGCCGTGGTGCGGCGGCAGGTGATCCGGCTCGTAACCCCGGGCACGATCACAGAGGATTCGCTGCTCGAAGCGCGCGCGGCGAATATGCTTGCCAGTCTCGGCCGCGCGGGCGGGGCGTTCGCGCTCGCCGCAGCCGACATGTCCACGGGTGAGTTTCTTGTGGCGGGGGTCGAGGCCGCCGATCTCGCGACGGAATTGGCGCGGCTTTCTCCGCGTGAATTGCTCGCGCCGGATGCGCTGTTGGCCGATGAAGTGATTGCGCCCTTGTTGAAGGCGCTGGGTCCGGCACTGACGCCGTTGCCGAGCATCAAATTCGATTCCGGCAATGGCGAGCGCGCGCTCAAATCGCTTTATCGCGTGGCGGCACTCGATGCGTTCGGCAATTTTTCACGCGCGGAATTGTCGGCGGCTGGTGCACTTATTTCCTATCTCGATCTCACGCAGAAGGGAAAGCTGCCTGCGCTGAAGCCGCTCGCACGCATAGCCCCGCGCGCCTTTATGGCGATCGATGCCGCGACGCGGCGCAATCTCGAATTGACGGAGACGCTATCGGGTTCGCGCAATGGAAGTCTTCTCTCTGTGTTCGATTGCACGGTGACGGCGGGCGGGGCGCGCGAGCTTGCCTCGCGATTGGCGGCCCCGCTCACCGATGCGCACGCGATTTCACATCGGCAGGACGCAGTGGCGCTGTTCGCAGGCGATTCCGATTTGCGCGACTCTCTGCGCGAGAGTTTGCGCACCGCGCCGGATATCGCACGCGCCTTGGCACGGATTTCCGTTGGCCGCGGCGGCCCGCGCGATCTGTCCGTTTTGCGCGATGGTTTGAAAGCCGCGCGCGCCATTCGCGACTCGCTGCGCATGCTGGACGATTCATTGAAGCCTGCGCCGGGCGAAGCGCGCGATGCGTGCAACGATCTCGTGCAGGGCATCGCCGATGCGTCGCAGCTCAGCGATATGCTTCAGCATCTGCTTGTCGTCGAGCCGCCATTCCTTGCGCGCGATGGCGGCTTCATCGTGACAGGCGCACACGCCCCACTCGACGACGTGCGTGCGTTGCGCGATGAATCCCGCCGCGTCATCGCCTCGCTCGAAGCGCGCTATCGCAGCGAAACGGCTGTGCCGCAATTGCGCATCAAGCATAATGGCGTGCTCGGCTATTTCATCGAAACGACGCCCAATCATGCCGACAAGATTGTGGCGTTCCGCGATCTGTTCCGTCATCGCCAGACCATCGGCAGCGCGGTGCGTTTCTCGACCGACGAACTGGCCACGCTTGCAAGCCGTATCGCGCAAGCCGCCGAACAGGCCCTCGCGCTCGAAGGCGAATTGTTCGACAAGATGGCGCAGACAGTGATTGCATGTGCCGCGCCGCTCAGTGCGATTGCATCGGCCCTTGCGCGTCTCGATGTTTCGACGGCGCTTGCGCAACTCGCCGCGAAGCATCGCCATGTGCGGCCCAAGGTCGATCAAAGCCTCGCGTTCGAGATCACGCGCGGCCGTCATCCCGTTGTCGAGGCAGCGCTTGAAGCAGCCCATGCCAATCCGTTCGTTGCCAATGATTGCGATCTTTCGCCCGACGGCATCGGACGCCTCTGGCTTGTCACGGGCCCGAACATGGCCGGTAAATCGACCTTCCTGCGCCAGAACGCGCTCATCGCGATCATCGCGCAAATGGGCGCGTTCGTACCTGCGGAGTCCGCGCATATCGGCATCGTGGATCGCTTGTTCAGCCGCGTCGGTGCCGCGGACGATCTCGCGTCGGGCCGTTCGACCTTCATGGTCGAGATGGTGGAGACGGCAGCGATCCTCAATCAGGCCGGCGAACGCAGTCTCGTCATCCTCGATGAGATCGGGCGCGGCACCGCGACGTTCGATGGTCTCGCGATTGCGTGGGCGACCGCCGAACATCTCGCCGATAAGAACAAATCGCGCGCGCTGTTCGCGACGCATTATCACGAAATGACGGCGCTTGCCGAACGTCTTTCCTCGCTTGCCTGCGTGACGATGCGCGTCAGCGAATGGAACGACACGATCGTGTTCCTGCACGAAGTCGCGCCGGGTACTGCGGATCGTTCTTACGGCATCCATGTCGCGAAGCTCGCAGGCCTGCCGCAAGCCGTCGTTACGCGTGCGGAGGACGTGTTGCGCGCACTCGACGAAGGCCGCGAGGGCCACAAGCCGCTCGCCCGCATCGACGATCTGCCGCTGTTTGCAGTCCAAGCGTCTGTCGCGAAGCCCAAAACAAGCGCTGTCGAAGAGGCGCTGAAGAATGTCGAACCCGATGCGCTTACGCCCAAACAGGCGCTGGAGGTTCTGTATTCGCTGAAAGCCAAGTTGTAACATCCGCCCATGAGCGAGGCCCCCGATCCCAGCGAACGCGCGATTTCTCCGCGCCCGCGCAAATTCCTGGTCGTGATCGACCATACGCCGGAGGCGCGCGTGGCATTGCGCTTTGCGACGCGGCGCGCGCAGCACACCAAGGGCCGCGTGACGCTTCTATGCGTCGCCAAATCCGCAGACTTCCAGCAATGGCGCGGCGTGCAGGAGATCATGCGCGACGAGGCGCATCAGGAAGCCGAAAACCTTCTCTATGAAGCGGCCAAAGTGCCCAACGAGCTTGCGGGCATCATCCCCGAACTCATCATCAAGCATGGCCGCACTGCCGAATGCCTGTTGGAACTGATCGGCGACGATCGCGACATTTCCATTCTCGTGCTGGCGGCGAGCACGACGAAAGAAGGCCCCGGTCCGCTTGTGTCCATGGTCGCAGGCAAAAGCCAATATCCCATCCCCGTCACCATCGTGCCCGGTGCGTTGACGGACGAAGCGGTCGATCAACTTGCATGAGGTGACTATGCGCTATCTGCACACAATGGTCCGCGTGAGCGATCTCGACGCCTCGCTCGATTTTTATTGCAACAAGCTCGGTCTCGTGGAGGCGCGGCGCATCGAGAATCAGGGCGGGCGTTTCACGCTCGTGTTCCTATGCGCGCCCGGCGATATCGAGCGCGCGAAGACCGATCAGGCCCCGCTTGTCGAACTCACCTACAATTGGGATGAGAAGGATTACAAAGGCGGACGCAATTTCGGCCATCTCGCCTATCGCGTGGACGATATCTATGCGGTGTGCCAGCGCCTCATGGTTGGTGGCGTGACGATCAACCGTCCGCCGCGTGACGGGCATATGGCGTTCGTCCGTTCGCCCGATGGCATTTCGATTGAGCTGCTGCAGGCGGGAGGTTCGCTCCCTCCCGCCGAGCCTTGGACGTCTATGCCCAATACGGGTGCGTGGTAGGACTGGACAACCTCAGATTGTTCCATATATGTTCTAACTACTACTTAAGGTAGTATTTGGAGCGTAGATGGTTGCGTTATCCCTTACGGCCTTTGCCGCAGCATTACTCGCGATGGCGCCCATGCACCTCGTAGAAGCGGATTTCGACGGCCCTGTGAATGCGCGGGTCGTGCGTGTCATCGATGGCGACACATTCGAGGCCTCAGCCGCCATCTGGCTCGGTCAGAGCATCGATATCCATGTCCGCATCGCGGGCATTGACGCGCCGGAATTGCATGCCCGTTGCGACGCGGAGCGTGCGAAAGCCGAGGCCGCACGGGATTTTCTCGCCCGTCGTATCGAAGGGCAACAGGTTAAGCTGAGTTCAGTGCACTATGACAAATATGGCGGCCGCGTCGATGCCGTAGTCGCCGATACGCGCGGCGATGTCGCCGCCGCCATGCTGAAAGCGCGTCTCGCAAGGCCCTATTACGGCGAGCGGCGAAGCGGTTGGTGCGGACAAGCTTGAGCATCAGCCGTGTTCGGCCTATCGGTTGCCGCGCATCCTCGGGAACATCGCATGGCGGGCAAGATTATTGTCGGCATCGCGCTTGGCGCCGTGCTGCTTATCCTGTGTGCCGGCCTCTACACGCTATGGATTGGCGGCGAGACCTCGGCCACATGGTCGAACCGGCTCATGCGCATGCGCGTACTCGCGCAATTCATCGCCATTTGCATCGTGATGCTGGTGTTGTATCTGACCAGCCATCACTGAACGGACGAGTTATGAGCAAGACGCTTTACGACAAGATCTGGGACGCGCATCTGGTGCACGAAGCGCCGGGTGAGGCGAGCGTGATTTATATCGACCGCCATCTCGTGCATGAGGTGACGAGCCCGCAGGCGTTTGAAGGCCTGCGCAATGCGCATCGCGCCGTGCGCCGTCCGGAACTCACGCTTGCCGTCGCCGATCACAATGTGCCGACCAAGGATCGCGCCAAGGGCATCGCCGATCCGGAATCGCGCGAGCAGGTGGCGACGCTCGAACACAACGCGCGCGATTTCGGCATCGAATATCTGCCGATGAGCGATATCCGCCAGGGCATCGTGCATATCGTGGGGCCGGAGCAGGGCTGGACCTTGCCGGGCGCGACGATTGTGTGTGGCGATTCACATACCTCTACGCACGGCGCGTTCGGCTCACTCGCGTTCGGTATCGGCACGAGCGAGGTGGAGCATGTGCTCGCCACGCAAACGCTTTCGATTGCGAAGTCGAAGAACATGCGCGTGCGCGTGGAAGGAAAGCTCGGCCTCGGCGTCACCGCGAAGGACATGGCGCTTGCGATCATCGCAAAAATCGGCACCGCTGGCGGCACGGGCTATGTCATCGAATATGCGGGCGATGCGGTGGCGGCACTTTCGATGGAAGGCCGCATGACCCTGTGCAACATGACCATCGAAGCGGGCGCGCGCGCGGGAATGGTGGCGCCCGACGCCACCACTTTCGCCTACATCGCAGGCAAGCCGCGCGCGCCGAAGGCTGCTGCGTTCGAAGCCGCAATCATGTATTGGCGCACGCTCAAATCCGATGCCGACGCGAAATTCGATGCGGAGATCGTGTTAGACGCGGCCTCGATCCCGCCCATGGTGACATGGGGCACGTCGCCGGAGCAGGCCTTGCCGGTGAGCGCATCCGTGCCCGATCCCGCAAGCGTCGCTGATGAAGCAACGCGCGCGGGCATGGAACGCGCGCTTCATTACATGGATTTGAAAGCGGGCACTGCGCTGAAGGACGTGAAGATCGACCGCGTCTTCATCGGCTCCTGCACGAATGGCCGGATCGAGGATTTGCGCGCGGCAGCCGTCGTCGCGAAAGGCAAAAAAGTTGCGCCGCATGTGAACGCGATGGTCGTGCCGGGTTCGGGTCTTGTGAAGGCGCAGGCCGAGGAAGAAGGTCTCGACGAGATTTTCGTCGAAGCCGGATTCGAATGGCGCGAGCCGGGATGTTCGATGTGCCTTGCGATGAACGCCGACAAGCTCGAGCCCGGCGAACGCTGCGCCTCGACCTCCAACCGCAATTTCGAAGGCCGTCAGGGCCGCGGCGGACGCACGCATCTCATGTCGCCCGCCATGGCCGCGGCTGCCGCGATTGCCGGTCATCTCGTGGATGTGCGGGAGATTTCAATAGGTTGACAGATTCGTCTATATATTCTACCTTTTATTATAGAAAGGTAGAATAGTGGGCCTGAATATCAAAAACGCCGAAGCCGAAGAAGCTATCCGGGAGCTTGCCGAGCTGACCGGCGAAGGCCTTACCGAAGCTGTGGCCAATGCTGCGCGCGAGAAAATCGCCCGGCTGAAAACGGAAAAGAAAACGCAGACGGTTGAGGAATTTCTCGCTGCTATTCGTCCCTTGCAGGATGCGCTCGCTGCAGAACGCAAAGAACGCGGCGACACGCGCACATCCAAAGAACTCATGGATGAACTTTACGACGAACACGGTTTGCCTGCGTGATCGTGATCGATACGTCCGCGATCGTCGCAATCATGCTAAGAGAAGAAAACTATCTCGATATTAGCACACGCCTTATCGACGATCCGCAAAGATGGATATCGCCGGTTACCTTTGCCGAAATCGCCATGGTTTTGTCGCGAACCACTTCGGACCCGAAACACTCTGCTGACACCTATATAAGACAGGCTGGCATCCAAATCTGCACAATTGATGCGGATCAAGCGGAATGGGCGCGTTACGCTTTTCTGACGTTTGGCAAAGGCCGTCATCCGGCGCGGTTGAATCTGGGCGATTGTTTTTCTTATGCCGCCGCAAAAGCCTTGAACGCGCCTCTGCTTTATGTCGGCGATGATTTCACAAAAACCGATATTCGCGCAGCTTAGAAAAAACTGACCGGATCGACGTCCACTGCCACGCGCACGGCATTGGGAATTTTCACAAGCGCAAGCCACGCGCGTAGATAAGCCTGCACATCGACATTGCGGTCGGCCTGCACGAGCAGGCGTTCGCGCGTTTGACCGCGCAGCAAATGATAAAACGCCGGCGTCGGGCCCCACACTTTCACGCCGCGCGCATGGGGTGCGGCTTTCGCGAGCGTTCGCCCGGCTTCCATCACCGTTTGACTATCGGGACTTGAAAGAATGATCGCGGCGAATCTTCCGAAAGGCGGCGCTGCCACACGCTCGCGGGCATCGATTTCCTGCGCGAAGAAGGCATCGCGGTCGCCGCTCGCAAGCGCCCGCATCACGACGTCGTCGGGATTGCGCGTTTGCAGCAGCACAAGGCCCGGCTTCTCCGCGCGGCCCGCACGCCCCGAAACCTGATGCAGCAATTGGAATGTGCGTTCGCGCGCGCGCAGATCGCCGTCCGAGCCGCCGAGATCGGCATCGATCACGCCGACCAATGTGAGTTGCGGGAAATGATGGCCCTTCGCCATGATCTGCGTGCCGACAAGCACATCGATTTCGCGCTTCGCCATCGCGCGGATCGCGACTTGCGTTTCCGCCGGCCCATGCATTGTGTCGCTTGACGCGATCGCCATGCGCGCTTGCGGGAAAACAGCTACGAATTCCTCCGCTACGCGCTCCACGCCTGGCCCGCACGCGATGAAAGTATGCGCTTCGCCGCATTGCGGACATTGCGGCGGCGTGTGTGTTTCATAACCGCAATGATGGCACATGAGACGTTTGCGGTAGCGATGTTCGACAAGCCAGGCCGAACATTTGAGACATGTCATCTTGTGCCCGCACGCTTCGCACAGCGTGAGCGGCGCGTACCCGCGCCGGTTGAGGAACAGCATCGCCTGTTCGCCGCTCTCCAGCGTTTGCGCAATTGCCACGCGCAATGGCTCCGAAAGGAATGTTCCCGGTTCCGAACGCACCTGACGAAGATCGATCAACCGTACCCGTGGCATGAGCGCTTCGCCATATCGTCGCGGCAGCACAAGCTTGCGATAGCGCCCGTCACGCGCATTGACGTAAGACTCAAGCGATGGCGTGGCGCTCGAAAGCACGATGGCGCAATTCTCGATGCGTGCGCGCACCACGGCCATATCGCGTGCGTGATAGATCGCGCCATCTTCCTGTTTGAACGCCTGATCGTGTTCCTCGTCGATGATGACAAGGCCAAGTTCGCGAAACGGTAGAAACAAGGCCGAACGTGCGCCGACAACGACACGCGCCTCGCCATTCAGCACGGCGCGGTAGATGCGCTTTCTCTCCTTTTGCGAAAGATCGGAATGCCATTCGGCAGGCCGCACGCCGAAGCGCTCGGAAAAACGATCGAGGAATTGCACGGTCAGCGCGATTTCCGGCAACAGCACAAGCGTCTGCTTGTTCTGGCGCAACGCTTCCGCAATCGCTTCGAAATAGGTTTCGGTTTTGCCGGAGCCTGTGACGCCGTCGAGCAGGCTCACGGAAAAACGCTGCGCGATCACATCTTCGCGTAGCGCATTCGCGGCGGCTTGCTGTTCCCTGCTTAGATCAACTTGCATGCAATCGGGATCGGGAACCGGAATGGGTACGAATTCCGGAAGTTCGATTTCCTGCAAGGCGGCGCAATCGATAAGTCCACGCACAACCGCAGGCGAAACATTCGCGTCTTGTGCAAGTGCAGGGATCGTGCGCGCCAGGCCATCGCTTGCGATATCGAGCGCGCGTTGGCGTGATGGCGTCATGCGCGAAGGATTATTTTCACCACGTCTGTAAGCGATGCGCGGAATTTCCGGTTCGAACGCGCTTGGTGCGCGCAAAGCGAGTGCAAGTGCCATGCCCGGCGGACGCAGCGTGTAACGCGCCACCCAATCGATGAAGTCGCACAATTTCTCAGGCAGACGCGGCGCGCCTTCGAGCGGCAAAACTTGTTTCAGTTTCTCGTCCGAAACCGTGCCTTCGGCTTCACCCCACACAACACCGAGTTCTTCGCGTTTCCCGAGCGGCGCGATCACGAGGCTGCCGCGCGGCAAATCCACGCCATCGGGCAGGCGATAATCATATGCGCCCGCAAGCGGCAAAGGCAGCAGCACGCCCGCGCGCCTGTGCACGTGCGTGTTGGTTTCGGGTTTCAGGGCGGCGGACATCGCCGCTACAATTCCGCCCATGATTCGATTTGGTCAAGACGCATGAGCCGCGCGGGTGAGGATTTGCGTTCGGTATGGCTCACCGCGCTCGCCCATGAGCGCCGCGCGAGTGCCCATACGCTGCGCGCCTATGGCGACGATGTCGCGCGGTTCCTCGAATTTCTGCGCGAGCATCTGGGCGCGGAGCCCGATGCGCGCATGCTGGGCGGCATCGCGCCCGCCGATATCCGCGCCTTCATCACGCAGCGGCGCGCGGGCGGATTGGGTGCGCGTGGTGTGCAACGCGCGCTTGCCGCGATTCGCAGTTTCTATCGCTATCTCGCCCATGAGGAGATTGTCGAAAATCCTGCGCCGCGTTCCATCCGCACGCCGCGTGTGCCGAAAAGCCTGCCGCGTCCGCTTAGCGAGAATGATGCGGCGCGTGCGCTCGCCGTTGCGGGCGAGAACGATGTCGAATGGCTTGCCGCGCGCGATGTGGCGTTGCTCACGCTGCTTTACGGTTGCGGACTTCGCATTTCCGAAGCGCTTAGTTTGAAGCGCGGCGATGTGCCGATGGGCCGTTCGATCAGTATTGTCGGCAAGGGCCGCAAGGAGCGCAGCGTCCCGGTGCTGGAGGCGGTTGCAACCGCGGCTGCCGATTATGTGAATAAGTGCAAGTTCCAATTGGGATCGGACGCGCCATTGTTTCTTTCGCGCACGGGCAAGCCCATGAGCGCGCGCGAGGCGCAAGCACTCATGCAAAATCTGCGTGGTCAACTGGGACTTTCGGATCGCGCGACGCCGCATGCGTTACGCCATTCCTTTGCGACGCATGTGCTTGCCGGCGGCGGCGATCTTAGAAGCGTGCAGGAATTGCTTGGCCATGCGTCGCTCTCCACAACGCAAACCTACACGGAAGTCGAAGCCGAACGATTGATGAAGATCTACAATGACGCGCACCCGCGCGGCGAGAAAAGCAAAGTCAGATCGCGTCAGGATACTCGTCGGGCGTCAGGCTTTCGGTGATGCGGCCTCTATCCCACGCCGCGTTGAGCCACAGCGCAAACAGCAGCGAGAACAATCCCATCGCGGACATCAACAGATACGTCCGCCCGCCATACGCGGCATAAAGCGGGCCGCTCGCAAGCGTGCCAAGGCCCATCGCAAGACCCGATGACCCCACGGCGTAAAGGCTCTGCGCGGTTGCGGAAAGTCGCGGCGGTACGGCCTTTAGAATGAAATACATCGCTCCGAGATGCGCAAGCGCGAAGGTCGCGCCGTGCAGGAATTGCGCGAAGATCACGAAAGGCAATGGCGGATCGAAGGCGAGCAATGTCCATCGCACGATACAGCCCGCAGCACCCAGAATGAGAAGCCATGTCGCGCCGACCGCGTTGAACACGCGCAGCGAAAACGACATGAACAGGATTTCCGCCGAGATGCCGAGCGGCCAGATGATGCCGATCAACGTGCCGCTATAGCCGAGTGCGCGCCAGTGAAGGCCGCCGTAACCGTAATAGAAAGCGTGCGAGCCCTGATCGAGACTGGCGGCCGCAAGAAAGATGAGGAAGATCGGCGATCGCATGAGTTCGCGCGCTTCGGCGAATGTCGCGCGCATTTTGGGCATGAGCGCGCTATGCGGCCGGTTCTGCGGCGGCGGCAACAGATAAATCGCAAGAAGATTGAGGCAAGCAGTAACCGTAAGCCATGGCGCTATGATAATAAGTCCATAGACTGAAACCAGCATGCCCGAAAGGATGTTTGCGGCAACAAACAACGCAGACGCCCACAAACGCACATGGCCGTAATCGAAGCCGAAGCGTTCGGAAAGCCGCACGCTCACGCTTTCCAATAGCGGTGCTGCCGATCCCGTGGAGATGTTCGCAAACACTGCGGCTGCGAAGATGAGGACCCAATCATGCAGGAAATTGAGCGCGCCGAACCCCGCAAACACCACCATATAAAGAAGGAGCATGATGCGGCGGCGATCATTGCGCGCATCTGCGACGAGGCCTGTTACCGGCGCTATGGCGATGCGCAACAACATGCCTGTTGAGAGCAGCGCGCCGATTTCCGTCGGTGAAAGCCCGCGCCACGCAAGCCACGCGCCGAAAAACGGCGTATAGGCTCCGCCCAAAAATCCCGAGGCCGCCTGCGCCAATGCGAGGCGAAGCGCGATCGGATTCAAGTTAAGTTTGCAGACTCGGAGCGCGCCAACGCCCCGAATCGAGCCCCCTGGATCAGCATCGCGGCACAATGGCGGAGTGCGTATGGCGCAGCAACCGGCCGCTTCCCGAAAAAGCGCGGATTTCGCGGCTCTAACGCAAGAAAATTATTCGTGTAGTGCGTCCGTCATCCCTGCGCGTGAATTTTTCTCGTGACCTGGGTTAATCGGCGCATGATCCGATTGTTGTTATGGATGTGAACTCCGATCCTCAAGCAAGGCGGGATGAGGATGGCCGAGAAACCGGAAGACCATCAGCAAGGCGCCAAACGGGCGAGCGCAATCGTGGCCGGTTCCGCGCTCAAGGATTGGTTTGTCCGCGAAGTGCTGCCGCTGGAATCCGCCCTTATGCAATATCTGCAGAATTCCTGCCGCGACAAGACCGAGATCGCCGATTTGCGGCAGGAGGTTTATGTGCGCGTGTATGAAGCCGCGCGCGAACAGATTCCGCGGCCCGCGCGGCCCTTCGTTTTCACGGTGGCGCGCAATCTGCTCATCAATCGCGTGCGGCGCGAGCGCATCGTCACGATGGAATCCGTTGTTGATCTCGATGCGCTCGATGTCGCCATCGATATGCCGGGGCCGGATCGCAGCGCCATTGCACGCGATGAATTGCGCCGCTTGCAGCTTGCCATCGAGCGCTTGCCCGCGCGTTGCCGCGAGGCCGTCACGCTTGGCCGCATCGAAGGTCTGTCGGGCCAGGAGATCGCGCGGCGCATGGGCATCAGCGAGGCGGCGGTCTCCAAGCATCTCGCCATCGGCATGAATGCGCTCGCGAACATTCTTTACGGCGAACGTTCGGAGAAGAAACCATGAGCGAACTTCACAACGATGAAACGGATTCGCTCGTGGCGACGGAAATCGATATGCGTGCGGCCGATTGGCTGCAACGCCGCCAATTCTGGAATTGGAGCGAAGAGGATCAGACCACCCTCGATACATGGCTAGCACAATCGCCCGCGCATGAGGTCGCCTATTGGCGGCTCGAAGCGGCATGGAATGAAACGCATCGTCTTGCCGCACTGCATCGGCCTGAGCGAGAGGCTGCACCACGCGTTCGGAGCCGGCAAAGAATCGTTTCGGTCGGCGCGGTTGTCGTTGCTGTGATTATTATGGCTGGCATCGGCACGCGGTCCTATCTCACGCGGCCACAAGTGCAGAATTATACGACGGCGCTTGGCGAGCGCCGGACCATCGCGCTGAACGAGGGCTCGCGCATCGAACTCAACACGAATTCGGTTTTGCGCGTCTTGGCCGATGCAGATGGCCGGAAAGTCTGGCTCGATAAGGGCGAAGCTTATTTCGAAATCGCGCATGATACGCGGCGCTCTTTCGTCGTGATCGCGGGCGATAAGCGCATCACCGATCTCGGTACGAAATTTCTTGTCCGCCGCGACACGGATCATCTTTCCGTCGCCCTCATGGAAGGCCGCGCGAAGTTGGATGTGTTGGACGACGCTACCAAAACTTTGATCCTCAGGCCCGGCGATGTGGTCAACGCGAAGGCGCATGGCTTGGCACTCGCGCGCAAAAGCGAAGGCGAATTGAAGGACGAACTTGGCTGGCGCCATGGCGTGCTCATCTTCAAGGGCACAACGCTTGGCGAAGCGGTCGACGAATTCAACCGCTACAACAATAGCAAAATCCTTGTCGCCGATGCCGCGACCGCGCGCATCTCCATCGGCGGCACGTTCCAATCCAACAATGTGACGATCTTTGCCGATGCGGTGCACGACCTGCTCGGTCTGCATGTCGAAAACCGCGGGGGCGTCATCGTGATTTCGCGCTAGGGCGCCTGTTGAAACTCGAATCAAGCGGCGGGAAACCGCATCAGGGGGAGAAATGACAAGATTGCAATTTCATGGATTTATTTTTGCGGCCATCGCGTACTGTGCTGGCGGTTCGACAGTTGCGCTATGTGAAAGCTTTAATATCCCAAGCGGCACGCTCAGCGAAGCTTTGGACACTTACGGCAAGCAGGCGGGCGTGCAGCTCATTTATTCGGAAGATGCGGTCAGGGGCGTTCATACGGCCGGGGTCGTCGGCAAATTGTCCGCCGATGCCGCGCTCTTCCGCCTTTTGAACAATACGGGCTTCACCGAACACACACGCTCCGGCGCCATCGTCATCACACGCCAGAGCACTTCGCAACTCGAAGAAAAGCAGCCCGATCTTGCTGCGGCCACTGCTCCCGCTGCGCCGGGTGCGGCACTCGAAACCGTCACCGTCACATCCTCGAAAATCGGCGGCGATGTGCAGAACATACCGATCGCCATCACGGCGTTGAGCCAGGAACAGCTGACCGCGACGCAAACGACCGGCGGTCCGGATCTCGTCAAACAAATCCCCAATTTCAATTTCTCGAAAACGAATTTCAGCGGCTACAACATCCAGATTCGTGGCATCGGCACACAGGCGGTTTCGGTGACCACGGATCCTGCTGTCGCTGTCGCTTTCAACGATATGGCGTTTCTGCGCAATCATTTCTTCGAGCAGGAATTCTTCGATGTGAGCCAAGTCGAAGTGCTGCGCGGTCCCCAAGGGACGCTTTACGGCCGCAACGCGACGGCCGGCGTTGTCAACATCATCTCCGCAAAAGCGAGCGATCAATACGAAGCACTCGCCTCGGTTGATGTCGGCAATTATGAGAATCGCCGCTTCGAGGGCATGCTCAACATTCCGGTGGTCGGCGACAAGCTCGATTTGCGTTTGGCGGGCGAATGGACGAAGCGCGACGGTTACGATTTCAATATCACGACCGGCCATTCCGTAAACGGTCGTGATCTGTGGTCGGGCCGGGCAACGGTCGGCTTCCATCCGTTCGAAAAACTCACCGGCGAACTCGTCTGGGAACATTTCTCGGAGGATGATGATCGCTCGCGCACGGGCAAACAACTTTGCACGCGCGATCCGGGGCCATCATCTCTTCCCGGCTTGGGGCCGATCAGTCTGCTTGCCAGCGCATCGATGAGTCAGGGCTGTCTGCCGGGATCACTTTACAGTCCTGCCGCATTCGGTACGCCAAATGGGCTTTCCATTCCTTTCATTTTCGCCGCTGCGCAGCTCGGCCCCAACAGTCTCGGTCAGATTGGCTATAGCTGCGATGCCAGCTTTAACAATTGCGCAAATGTTCCGCTTATCTATGGCGACCCTTATGGCGGACGCATGCAATCGCCGAATCTGCACACGATAGCGTCAATTAAAGACCCGAAGTTTCGCGCCAAGAATGATGTGTTGGAGCTTAATGCAGACTATAACGTCACGCCGTCGCTGACGTTCACATCACAGACAGGATATAACAAAGACTTCTATTATTCCACCCAAGACTATAACCGTTTTGACACAGTGCCCGTCTTCAACAATTCGGATCTCCTTTATAACGAGAATGGTCCGGTCATCTATGGACAAGGAACGGTCACGGGAGTTCCTGCCCTTCCCATTACGCCGGGCGGCGTGTTTTGCGATCCACAGCTTGGCTGCTCCAGCAGCATTGCCGGCTTTGACATTTCGCAAGCCAGGAGCTGGCAGTTCAATCAGGAATTCCGGCTCACGTCCAATTTTGATGGTCCCATCAATTTCAGCGCAGGTACAAACTATACGCACTACCGCACGGTTGAAGATTATTACGTCATCTTCAATGTGATCACTGCGCTCGCAGAATCTCCGGCTTTTCTACTCGGCGACAATAGTGTTGATCCTTCGATGTGTGGGGAGGAAAACGGAGGGGCGATCATCCCGCCGGTTCCGATCGACAGCCCGGCGGCGAAAGGTTGCATCTATATCGATCCCAATCCGCTCGATAAGATCAACGGTCAGGGACATAATTATTTCAGAAGCGACAATCCTTACACGTTGAATTCTTATGCGGGGTTCGGTGAAGTTTATTACCAGGTGCTGTCCGACGTGAAGTTGACGGCCGGTCTTCGTTACACCGACGACAACAAGGATTTCACACCGGTGCCGAGCCAGACGTTATTGTCGAGCGCCTTCTTTCTTTCCGGCACGGTCGATCGCGGTTATCCTGCTCTGCCCGATATCAAACAGCATTGGGGCGAGTTCAGTGGCCGGCTCGTCGCAAACTGGACACCCAAGCTCGTTTTCACGGATCAGTCGATGTTCTATGCCTCCTATTCGCACGGATATAAGGGCGGTGGCGCCAATCCGCCCGGCATCGGATACAGCACAACGCCTGTCATCAATGGAAAGCCGTTCACCGAAGCTCTACCATATCCACCCATTTTCAAACCGGAATTCGTCAACGCCTTTGAGGCGGGAACGAAGAATACGTTGTTGGATGGCAGCGTGACTGTGAACGGGGACGTGTTTTTCTACGATTATCGCAACTATCAAATATCCCAGATCAAATCCCGCACAGCGGTCAACGAGAATTTCAATGCCAAGGTATGGGGCAGCGAAGCTGAGGCAACTTGGGAGCCGTTGCCGGGTCTGAGGTTCAACTTCGCAGGAGGGTATGAAGGTAGTCGTGTGGACAACAATCAGTTCTCGCTTGATGAAATGGACGTCATCCAAGGCCATACCGATTACACAATCATGAAGCCTTGGCCTCAATTGCCCGACAATTGCGTCGTGCTCAAATCGGTCGTCGAGCAATACATTCAATTCGACAGGACAGACGGTCGCCCCGACGACGATTCCGTGCTGCCTTCCATTTGCCCTGGGACATTGCTCAATTTGTTTCGGCCGATCCCGATCCCCGATTCCGCATTCCCGAATGGTGGTCTAGGCTTCTACAAAAATGTCGGCGGCAATCAATTGCCCAATACGCCGCCTTTCACTTTGTCGCTCGGCGCGCAATATTCCATGCCGCTCAGCAGCGATTGGGCAGGAACTTTGCGCGGCGACGGGTACTGGCAGGGCAATTCCTTTGCACGCATCTACAACGACAAGCCCTACGATCAGATTCACGGCTATACCAATTTGAACCTGACGCTGATCTTCACCAATCAGGATGGCTGGCAGGCGATGGCCTATGTGAAGAATGTGTTCGACACGACGGCCATCACGGGCACGTTCCTCAATTCGCCCGATACCGCGCTCACGACCAACATCTTCACGACCGACCCGCGCCTGTTCGGATTGCGCCTGACCAAGAACTGGTGAGACATTTGGATTTGTTATTTGGCCCCAGGTTGGCGGGTTTCCCGTCATCCTGGGGTTGATTTTTATAGGCGGCCACGGCCTAGAATACGCTCAACCCGAAATATTATTTCTCTCCATCATCCCGCTGCGTTCGTTGCCGATCTTTGCGCGAATATTTCTTCCGCGCCGATGGGCCTTCAGCCCCGTCCGACCGAGGTATTGAATAGGACGCGGGATTTTCCAACCTCCGTGGCGGGGAATGGCCGAAACACCAGATAACAATCGTGGACGCGCGCAGCCGCTGGATGCGGGGCTTTGCATGCACGACTTGAAGGTATGGTTCGTCCGCGAGGTGTTGCCGCTTGAGGCCGATCTCATGCAATTCCTTCGTCATCACGGCCGCAACCGTAGCGATCTCAACGATCTGAGGCAGGAGGTTTATCTGCGCGCCTTCGAAAGCGCGCATGGCGGCCTTCCGCAAGCGACGCGGCCATTTGTTTTCGCGATCGCGCGCAACATTCTTGTCGATCAATTCCGGCGCGAGCGCATCGTGCCCATCGATAGAGTGCAGGACTTTGAAGCCATCGAAGTGCCGAGTGACGAGCCTGGCCCCGACAGCAGCGTCATCGCGCGCAACGAATTGCGCAGGCTTTATGCGGCGCTCGACCGATTGCCGCCGCGCTGCCGCGAAGCCTTCGTGATGCGTCGCGTGGATCAACTTTCGCGGCGCGAGATCGCGCAACGCATGGGCATCGCGGAAAAGACGGTGAAGCGCCACCTCAATGAAGGATTGCGGCTTCTCGTGGCGGCCCTTTACGGCGCGCCTCTGGATGAGGGGGCAGAATGATGAGCAAGCGGGAGATACCTCTGGCTTCGGCCGATGAGATCGACGCGCAGGGCGCTGAGTGGTTCATCGCGCGCAACGAACCCTCGGAATGGACGGATGCAACGCAAGCCGAATTCGATGCCTGGCTCGCGCAATCGCCGAAACATCAGCTTGCCTATTGGCGCGCGGAAGCGGGGTGGGAGCGTGCGGGATTGCTTTCTGCCGTGCGTCCGCCCGCGCGGGGTGATGCGCGCGCACGTCGGGTCTTGCGGCCATGGTCCGTACGCATCGTCTCGGTTGCGGCGCTGGCAGCTATTGCCGTAGTCGCCTCTTATTATTGGATCGCTGGGCGCGCCATTACCTATGCGACGCCGGTGGGAGGTCATCGCGTCATTACGCTCGCCGATGGTTCGCGCATCGAACTCAATACCGATACTGTTGTGCGGCTTCTTGCTTCTCAACGTTCGGTCGAACTCGCGAAGGGCGAAGTGTTCTTTCGCGTGAAGCATGACGCCGCTTACCCGTTCATCGTGAAAGCGGGTGGTCAGCGTCTAGTCGATCTCGGCACGGAGTTTTTCGTTCGCAATGAAGAATCGCGCGTGCGCGTTGGCCTTGTCGAGGGGCGTGTGCGATTGGAAAACTCAATCGGACAGACGCTTCTCGCGCCGGGCGATATCGCATCCGCCGCGAAGGATGGTGTTTCGATAAAGCACAACGCCGCGCGGGAATTGGCGGATGATCTCGCATGGCGCAGTGGCCATCTCGTTTTCCATCGCGCCTCACTTGCAGACGCGGTCGCCGAATTCAATCGCTACAACGCGCGCAAGCTCGTGATTGCGGATAACGCGGTCGGCAAGCTCACATTCAGCAGCGTGTTTTCGACAAACGCCATCGATGCTTTCGCGCGCACAGCTCAGAAATCGCTTGGCCTCAGTGTCATGCATCGCGGCGAAGACATCGTGATTTCGCGCTGAGGAAGCAAAAGCAGGTCTGCGCAAGGATTTAAGGGGGATTATATGAAACATCTAAATCGGTTGTTTGTTGCGGGTATGTTTGGTCTCTGCGCGACAAGCGTGTTTGCACGGACTTTCGACATCGCAAGCGGTAGCCTCGATGCGGCGCTCGATGCCTATCAGGCGCAATCGGGTATCGTGCTGATGATCCCGAATGATGCGATCCGCGGCGCGAAGACGAACGGCGTCAAAGGCGATATCTCCTCCGATCAGGCGCTCGTGGTGCTTCTCAGGGGTACCGGGTTTTCGTCAAGCCGCGACAAATCCGGCGTTGTCGCCATTGTGCGCAATGGCCGGTCGAGCAATGCCGTGGAGGATTTTTCTTCGGCACGTATTGCTGCGGCGCCTGCGCCAAGCGTCAGCAGCGCGTCGCTCGAAACCGTCACCGTAACGTCGTCCAAAATCGGCGGCGATGTACAGAACATTCCGATCGCGATTACGGCCCTCAGTCAGGAACAATTGACCGCCACGCAGACGACAGGCGGTCCGGACCTCATCAAACAGGTTCCGAACATGACGTTCACGAAAACGAACTTCACGGGCTACTCGATTCAGATCCGCGGTATCGGTACGCAGGCGATTTCGGTGACGACGGATCCCGCTGTGGCGGTCGCGTTCAACGATGTGCCGTTCATCCGCAATCATTTCTTCGAACAGGAATTCTACGACGTCAGCCAGGTGGAAGTGTTGCGCGGGCCGCAAGGCACGCTTTACGGGCGCAATGCGACGGCCGGCGTCGTCAATCTCACCTCGGCCAAGCCGACCGATCAGTTCGAGGCGATGGCGTCGGCGGAAATCGGCAATTATGGGGCGCGCCGTCTTGAAGGCATGGTCAATGTTCCCATTGTCGATGACAGGTTCGACATACGCGTTGCCGGCGAATGGACGAAGCGGCAGGGTTATTCGTTCAACGAATTGACGGACAAACGCATCGACGGGCGCGATTTGTGGTCGGGAAGAGCGTCGGTGGGCTTCAAACCCACCGAAGATTTGCAAGTCAATTTCGTCTGGGAACATTTTTCGGAGGATGACGACAGGCTTCGCAGCTCCAAACAGCTTTGCAAGAACGCACCGACGCCGACGGAACTCGATGGCCAGCAATTGCCTCCCCTCAAAGGCGGCTACCAGGATCCCGGAGCTTACCTTAGTCAGGGTTGTCTGCCGGTTTCGCTTTATTCGCCGGAAGCCTACGAAGTGCCGAATGGTTATTCTTTACCGTTCATTCTCGGCCTTGGTCCGCAGGTCAAGAATTCCGTCGATCCATATTCGGATTCCCAGCAATCTAGAAATCTCCGCGTCATCGAATCGACTCTTCCTTCGATATACAAAGCCAAGAACGATGTCGTAGAGCTGAATGCGGATTATGCCGTTTCGCCGCAACTGACCGCGACATCGCAGACCGCCTACGGCAATGATTTTCTCTATTCCACGGAAGACTATAATCGCTTCAACACGACGCCGGGTCTTTGGGATCCTGCCGTAAACAATCGGTATCGGCCCGGCTTGATAAACGCCGACGGAGAGTTCTGCGATCCGCAATTGGGGTGCAGTTCCCGCTTGGTAGGGCAGGATATTTCCGACGAACATGCGTGGCAACTGAGCCAGGAATTCCGCGTGGCCTCGAATTTCTCAGGCCCGCTCAATTTCAGCACGGGCGGCAATTACCTGCATTACGAAACGGAAGAGAACTATTACGTTTTCATCAACGCAATCACCTTGCTTGGCGCCATACCGAATTTTATTCCGAACGATCCACAATTCATCTGGATTCCGAATGTTAGTGACAACATGAAATGGCTGAATGGAACCAAGGAACCCGACCCGTTTGCCGCCGGTCAGGCTACCCTTGCTTTCAGCTATATCGATCCCAATCCGCTGTCGTCCGTTAACAATGAAGGCCACAATTATTTCTTGAGTCAGAATCCCTACAAGCTCGATTCCTATGCGTTGTTCGGCGAGACGAATTATCAATTGCTCGACGATTTGAAGCTGACGGGCGGTCTGCGCTGGACGGAAGACCGCAAGCATTTCGTGAAAATTCCGAGTGAGGTGCTTATTGCGGGTTATGGTTACCCTTCAACGGGCGTCATCGATCAGCAATGGGATGAAGTGACGGGCCGCGCGGTTGCGACCTGGACGCCGAAACTCGATTTCACGGACCAATCGCTGTTCTACGCGTCCTATTCGCATGGCTACAAGGCAGGGGGCGCCAACCCACCAAGCGCTATCCTCATGACGAGTTATTTTGCAGGCGGCGTTGCCAACCCTGTTCATCCGCTAACGTTTAAGCCCGAATTCATCGATGCGTTCGAGGGGGGCACGAAGGACACGTTGCTTGATGGCGCGCTGACGTTCAACGCGAGCGCCTTCTACTATAATTATGAGAGCTATCAGATTTCGGAGATCGTCGATCGCACCGCGATCAATCTGAACTTCGACGCCCATGTCAAAGGCGCGGAAGTGGAATCCACCTGGGAGCCTATTCCCGGACTGCGGTTCAATTTCTCCGGCGGATGGGAAGATACTGAACTTGCGAAAGGCTCCCAATCCGTCGATCTCATGGATCGTACCGCAGGTCACCAGGGCTGGGTCGTCGTCAAATCATCGCCGACGCAGGCATCCAATTGTGTTCTTCCAGCCTATGTCGCGCTGGCGGATTTTTCTGTCTTCTATTCGGGGACCGGCGGAGTACCCGGCATTTCCATTGCGTGTGTCGATGCATACGTCAATGGCAACGATCCGGTGACGGATTTGCCTTACGTGGCAAACCCGACAGTGCAGCATTCCGGAGTTTCGGGGATGCCGGCTGGTTATGTCGGGTTCAATTCCGTCAGCTCCACCGCGGCCAACAATGGTGCCGGACCTGCGCCGAATGTGGGCGCCGGTTTCGACAAGGATTTGAGCGGCAATGAATTGCCCAATGCGCCGCCCTTCACCGTATCGGCGGGCGCGCAATACACGATGCCGCTTTCGTCGGATTGGGCGGGCACGTTGCGCGGCGATTTCTACTGGCAAGATAATAGCTGGGCGCGGGTCTTCAACGACAATCCTTACGATCGCATTCGCGGCTACAGCAACCTCAATCTTACGCTGATCTTCACGAGCCAGAGCGGCTGGCAAGTGATGTTCTACGACAAGAACGTCTTCAACACGACCGCGATCACGGGCGATTTCCTCAACAGCGACGACAGCGCCCTGACCACGAATATCTTCCTGACCGATCCGAAACTCATCGGCGTCCGCGTGACGAAGAATTGGTGAGCGCGATGGAAAATCAGGCAATCGAAGAGCGGAACGGATTTAGCGGGGGAAATGTACAATGAGCGAAGTCGGCAATTTCGGCGGGCGCCGCGGAGATATCCGGAAAATCCTGTTGATGACGGTCTCCGCACTGGCGCTTTCGGCGTCGTCTCTGTCCGCTGCAGAGGACGGCGACGATTCTCATCCTGTGCTGTGGATCGAACTCGGCGGCCAGTTCGAAGCCGTCACCGACCCTCAGGAACCTTATGCGCCCGTCTTTACATCGGTCGCTGTTGCCCATGGATATCAATCGCCCACGGTTATACAGAGAAGTTCGCGCTACAATTATGGTGCGGAAAGCGCGATTTCGTTCACGCCCGAAGATTCGGATTGGGAATTCTCCGCGTCCGTCCGCATCGGCCGGTCCAGGACCGCGGGCCGATATCACCGCCAAACACCGGCGCCAAAAACACCGAATCCGTTCTGTGCACACACACAGTATTGCCAACCCTATTTCACACTTAATAAAAGTTTCGCGACCGAGAACAACACATCGAAATTCCAGCAGAACATGACTGTTGTGGATTTCCAGGCGGGACGGGATGTTGGCTTGGGTGTGCCGTCCAAAAGCCGTTCAACCGTCAGCTTGGGTGTGCGCTATGCCCAATTTGGAACGTCGTCTTCGTTGAACGATAACGCGATGCCTTATCCGCATTGGGGAAAACTATACATCTCTGCCATTCATGCGAGCTTTCCGGTTGGAATTGTGAATCAGTATTACGTGACGGGAGAAGTCACACGCAGCTTCATTGGCGTGGGGCCATCGCTTTCGTGGAAATCGTCTCTTCCGCTTACGGAAAGCCATGCCCGCACGGCGCAATTGATGCTCGACTGGCAGGCCGACGGCGCAGTTCTGTTCGGCCGCCAGAAAGCATCCGGTCATTTCCATACGAAAGATGTGTTCCGGGATCTCAAATATACAGGCACGCATTATAGCAACGGCAGCATCCATCGTGCGCATGCCGTCGTGGTGCCGAATGTCGGCGGGCAGGCGGCGCTTACTCTCAATTTCTCCAGCGCCAAAGTCAGCCTCGGCTATCGCGGCGACTTCTTCTTCGGGGCCATGGATGGCGGGGTCGATAAGCGAAAGTCGGAAACCGTTGGTTTCTATGGGCCGTTCGCCACGATCAGCATCGGCATGGGAGGCTGACAGCGGTCCATCGCGTCGCCCGGAAACCCCGGCCAAAATCCGGGTTTCTTGCAATCTGCCCGGCCCTTAAGTATTGGATCGCCTTAGCGTGCCGCCTTAGCTCAGCCGGTAGAGCACATCATTCGTAATGATGGGGTCGCGTGTTCGAGTCACGCAGGCGGCACCAGCCTTTTTGGCGATCCACCCGATCGCGTCCAGTTCCGTACAGTCTTGGGTATTGGGAATGGGGCAATCTGGCGCGACTCGTGCCGAGATTGCTCCCACGCCTTACCGCCTCTCCGGCAAGAGTAGATGGTCCCCACCGTAGTCTGCCGAATGATATGTCGGCGATCTTCCGGTGAGGTTGGTGGCTTGCCGCTGTCAGGCGCAACGCGCGTGACGCGTTCAAATAGTTGCTGCTTGTGTGAGCATCGCAGAGTCAAACTTTACCACTTACGTTACGATTATTTTGATTCTGTGACTTCCGTGGGCGGAAAGCTGACATTCAACATCTGGATCTGCTTTCTTTTTTGTTCATCCGTCAGCGTTGCATCGCGCGTTGGGTCAGTGACACTTCGGTAGGCGAACAATGCGGAAAACGACGCCAATGGTCCCTTGCTTGCGGATCCCCTAAGTTCAAAGTTCAATGTCACAGATTTTCCGGGATTAAATTGTTCGTAGACATTAAGTGGCGCGGTATTACTGTCAATCGTCTTCGTCCCTATGCAATCGGGAATCCAATTTGACGTCATTTGCGGACATTCAGCGATCCCGGCGCCGCCATTAAGACGGTACATGCCGCCAGCGTTATCCGTAGCCGCAGGCGGATCACCTGCCAACAGGAGATACACAATGGACCGCCCTTTGTTTGTTAGGGTCATCGATACTGAAAGAACACTTTGCTCAGGGCTGCGTCCAATATAATTCAGCCGCGCTTCAAGACCATCATTCAATTGGACCACCGGCGGCGCAGCCTTCGCTGCCGATGTAACTGCCATCGCAAGGGCGGCAACGAACATTGCTTTATGAATGCGCATAACCACTCCTATTCTCGTTTGCCGGTCAATGTCGACAATAGCGCGGCGCTAGCGTTCCGCTTGGCGTCCATTATTGCCAGAGAGACATCGTTCGTAATGCATTCGCTTCCATGAATTGCGCTGTGCGACGACACCGCGTGACTTCCAAGATCCGTTAGTGAATAGATTATGGTTGCTGTTTTTGGATTATCACATCCAGGAACGGAATCATCGGAGATGACAACGCCATCAATGTGCAGCACGATATTTGGGTGGAAAGTCTTGTTCGCTTGCGGTTGCGCCCCCAGAAAAGTGCGGATTTGAGCGAAGGTGTCATCGTCTAACGTGTCCGCGGTGATCTGGATGTTCTTGGCCGGTCGCGCGCCGTCGCCGGGAATCGCGAACCCATAAAGCGAGGCATCGGCGGTCGCATCCGGTGGTGTTTCTGAAGGCGATATTGCGGAGTCGCTGGAAGGGTTTTCAACCGAGTTGATGCCCTGTGCTGCATCGGTTTGCGCGCTAGGATGCGAAACGACACCTGGTGTTTCCGCTTGAGATATCGCCCCATTGTGATTTGGCAGGGCGACTATTGTGCCGGATTGGCCCGTAAACACCTTGGCGTCGGCCGGGCTCACTTGCTCTTGAATGCCCCGGTGTTCTGAAGTTGCCGCCTGTTTGCGAACAGGGACGGAGTCGTTCGGCGCTTTCTTGACAAGCCAGACTATCGCAGAAGTGATGGCGGCAGCGATTGTAACAAAACCGGCGATGCTTCCAACGAGATTGTACGTGAAGGTGACATGAGGATTCCATCTCCTTACGAAACTGCCCGGTCTTCGTGGAGTTTGTCGATGTGGTTCGGGTACTTTCGGGGACGCCGGACTGTCGGCAGTGTCTGGCGCGTCGGTCGCATTCATGTGGCATGTCAACAATTACGGACAGTCTGCACGCTACCTTAATAAGGTTACGGCAGCCAAGCGGAAATAGCTGCAAGTCCCCAATGGGCCGGCCACTGGTAACACCATGATAAACCTGTATATTTATTAATGGGCCGCTTCTGTCGCCATAGCCAATTCTTGCTCGTCCTTCGGCACTCTTTTGGAGTGCTACCGTTTCCGCCCTTGGGGCAATCCTGGGCGGCATCCGCCTTATCGCTGTCCCCCGCCTCCCAGTTCGACCCGTCTG
>DATHQA010000131.1:0-6005 GCA_035483375.1 Rhizomicrobium sp.
GAGCTATCAGATTTTGATGAACCCGTTCGGGTTCAGCGACCTCACGCAGCGCTACACGCAGGACATTGCGGAACTTCTCATCACGGGACCGTATTTCTATCCGACGACGGGACACGATCATGTCTCCGTCGCGCTCATCGAAGACGACACGCTCAACACGCTGCAAATGCCGTGGCCGTGGAAATATGGCGATCATGCCCGCGCGCTCGACGCGCTGCTCGATCTTCATCCGAAAGCCGTGGTCGTGGACATATTGTTCGTCGACCCGCGCGAGGACGATACGCTGCCGCAACTTGTCGAGGAGATCGCGCGCTACAAACGCGCAGGCGTGCCGCTTTATTTCACCGACGCGACCGATACGAAACCCGGCGAATATCCGCTGCGCAAGGAATTCTTCGACACGAGCGTGAGGCAGATCGATCCTTCCATCGATGTGAATGCCGGCATCGCGCGGCAATATCCCGTGACGGGAAAATGTTTCGGCCGCGACGTGGGACATGGCCCGTGCAAATCGCTCGCATTGCGCGTGTTCGAGGACAATTATCCGAATGTGCAAGTGCCGCCGCTTGAAGGCCTTATCGAGCTTGTCTGGGGCACGCGCACCGATCCCACGAACAACAAATGGATGCGCGTGCAGAACGATGACGGCACGGTCGGCAATTGCGAGCCGCGCGTCACGGGCTTCGCGCGTATCTTCGATGCGTTCTTCGATACCTCCGCCGTGCGCGTGCGGTGCCCCTACACATCGGTGATCCCTGCGGAGTCGCTGTTCTCAGGCGCCCCGGACCCCGATGTCGAAAAGATCACGAAGGATCACATCGTGTTCTATGGCGCGGCGTTGCAGGGCGTAGAGGATCGTTCGTTCACGCCCGTCAACGGGCTTCTGCCCAATGTGTTCATCCATGCGATGGCGCTGGACAATCTCATCAGCTTCAAAGGCCATCCGCAGCAGAACGTCGTGACCATCGGCGGCGTGACGCTGTCCAACAATGGCGCGCAACTGGCCGCCATCCTTCCCGTCATCCTCATCCTTTCGTGGATTCACATGCAGCGGCTGAAGGTCGTACGACGCCGCAAGGCCAGGACCGGCGAAAGCGAAGTGAGCGCCACAATCGAATATTTCATGGACAAATTCACCGATTTCGTCTGGCACATGCTGGCGCTCGCGCTGGCGCTCGCGGCGGGCCTCATGCTCATGCTCAATCTGGGCCTTTCCGTCGCCAACTGGGTAGAGGTAGTGTTCGTCGCCGTCGAACTGGCCGCGATGCTTCTCATCTCCGTGCCGGACGCGATCTGGGGTTATCTGCATCATGTGGCCGGCGGAGAGCCGGATCAGCCAAGGGAGCAAGGAACATGAGGACGTTACTTTGGGGTATGGCGCTTGCCGCGTGTGCGGCGACGCCCGTGTTCGCCGCGGATAGTTGCGCCAATGTAACGGGCGATGTGGTGCTGTCTGCACGCACGCCGCAAGTGGACCTCTACGACAGCGCGAACGGCAAGGTCGTGAGCACACTCGACAGGGACAAATTCCCCGATTGCACGCCTGTCACTGCGCGCGCGCCGAACATGATGTTGAAGGTAAGCGTGAACGGCACGGATTATTGGGTGCCGCCGCATATGGTCAATGCGCGGCTTGCGGGCAAAGGCACGGCCATCTGCCGCAATCTCGCAATGGGCGAAGACACGACGAAAGTGGGATCGACGCGCGGCCTCGGCGAAGATTGTCCGAAGACAACGGCGCCGGGCCAATGATGCGCCGCCTATTGCTTGCAAGCGCCGCTTTCGGCTGCGCGATGTTTGCCGCTGTTTCCGCCGACGCGAACGGGTATCCGCCCAAGGGCCGCGCCATCGATCAATTGCGGCCTGCAGCCGATTACACCGACGTGATGGCGGGCCGGACGCGTGCGCTCGGCATCATGCGCGCGCGCGCGAACGGTTTCGTGCCGTCCGCAGCACTGCACGATTATGTGCGCAGCGTACAGATGAAAGTGCTGAAGGGCGTGAATTTACCGCCTTCGTTCCAACCTGACGTGCGCATACTGGCGGCGCCGGAATTCACCGCGCTGTGTACGCCCGACGGCACCATCATCGTCACCATCGGATTGCTGGAGCAACTGGACAACGAGGATGAGCTTGCCTTCATTCTCGGCCACGAGACGAGCCACGCGATCTATCGCCATCACGGCCATGACTGGTACACCAAGGCGCAATATTACGCGGTGATGAGCGGATCGTCCTTCGACGAAATCTCGGATCATGTGGGTTTCAACATCGGCGGCATTTCAACGACGCAAGTGATGCGCACGGCGGCGCATGTGGCGAAACTGAGCCAGAACCTGCTCGCGCCGCAACTGGACAAGGACCAGGAAGACGCCGCCGACGCGCTGGGCTTCGATCTGGCGGTGAAGGCGGGCTACGATTCCGAAGCCTCACTTGCCGTGATGGACAAGCTGGCGGCGCAAGAAGCCGAAGCTGCCGCCATTGCTGCGAAAGAAAAAGAAGAACAGAAAAACGAAGACGAGAAAGAAACGCCGGAGCAGAACGCGAACGATCTGCTTTCCGGTTTCGGCGGCACAAGCAGCGGCTTCGCGGGCCTCGGCATGAGCCTGTTCAACAGCGCCGTCGATAACATGGCGGAGGATACCACCCAACACCATCCCGCCACCGAACGCGCGACGCTGCTCAGTGCCTACGAATTCCGCGAATACCGCACTCTGATGCCCGCCAATCCGACGCCGCTGCCGTGGAAGGGCGATAATCCCGATCCCAAGGCGCGCGAAATGGCTTCGCTGCTTGCGCATTATTCCGATGCGGAAGACGCGGCGGCCTATGTCGCGCAAGCCGAAGCGGGACAGGCGAGCGGTGCACCGCCGACCACGCAGCAATCGGTGACGACTTCCACGCAGCAACCGACGACCGATCATGCCTATACGGAATTCGTCGCGTCGGAATATTACGACCTCAACAAGAACGAGGCGCAATCCGAAGCAGCCTTGCTGAAAGCCGTGCAAGGCCCCGAACCGTCCTGGGAGGTTTATTCGAGGCTTCTCAACATCTACATGAAACGCAGTGACTGGCAGAAGGCGGAAACGCTCATGGAACAGGCGGTGCCGCGCTTCGACAATTCGCCCGTGCTATTGCCCAAGCGCATCGCGATCCTGCACGGCCTCGGCCGCCAGCAGGATGCCGAGGCGCTGCTGCCGCAATGCAACGGCTACGACATCAAGGAATTGTATGACCTTTGCAAGAAGGCGGCGGATGGGGAGTCGTAAAATCCACCTATTGCTCAACCGTCATGGCCGGATTTAATCCGGCCATGACGGTGTTGGTCGGATTGGATAGCTACGTCTGTATCGGCGGCAATACGACCGTGGGCCTTGTGCGGCGGATCGTGAATCCCGCCGTTTCGAGCGCCTCGCGGATTTCGTCGGCGTGACTCGCGTCACGCGCCTCGATCACCATGCCGAGATCGGCGGATTTCGCGGGCATGTCCGTCATCATGCGGTTATGTGAAACTTCCAGGATATTGCCGCCCGCCTCGCCCACAAGTGTCGCGATGCGCGCGAGCAGGCCCGGCCGATCCTCGATCTCGACGACGACGGACAGAATGCGGCCCTCGCGCGAAAGCTCGCGCAAGATCACATTGGAAAGCAGCCGCATGTCGATATTGCCGCCGGAAAGCACAATGCCCACCTTGCGCCCGCGAAACAGCTCCGGATTGCTCGCGACCGCCGCATAGGCCGCAGCACCCGCGCCTTCCACGACCGTCTTTTCGATTTCGAGCAGCGTCGCAATCGCCCGTTCGATATCCTCCTCGCGCACAAGCAGGACATCTTTCACATGCGTGCGCACGATCTCGCGCGTAAGGCCGCCCGGCTCCTTCACCGCAATGCCTTCGGCAATCGTCTGGCCGCCGCAAGGCAGCGCCTCGCTTTTCACCGCGCCATACATGGAGGGATAAAGTGCTGCCTCCACACCATAAATCTCGATGTCGGGATTGATCGCCTTCGCGGCGATCGCGATGCCGGAAATCAATCCGCCGCCGCCGATAGGCACGACAAGCGTGTCCACATGCGGCGCATCGTGCAGCAATTCGAGCGCGACGGTGCCCTGCCCCGCGATCACTTTCGCATCGTCATAGGGATGAATAAAGGTGAGGCCCTGTTCGTCCGCAATGGCGCGCGCGCGCGCATAGGCTTCGGTCAATGTCGCACCTTCGAGGATGACGCAGGCGCCGAAATCCTTGGTGTGTTTCACTTTGTTGAACGGCGTGCCTTCGGGCATGACGATGGTGGCCGGAATGCCGAGACGGCCTGCGTGATAAGCGACACCTTGCGCATGATTGCCCGCGCTCATCGCCGCCACGCCGCCTTTGCGCTGCGCCGCATTTAGCGACAGCAGCTTGTTCAACGCGCCGCGTTCCTTGAATGACGCCGTAAATTGAAGATTCTCGAATTTCAGATGGATCTCGCAATCCGACATTTGCGAAAGCGTGCGCGAGAAATGCGTGGGCGTGCGCTCGACCGCGCCTGCAATAACCGCTGCCGCCGTGCGTATATCGGCAATCGTCACACTGCTGAAAACTGGAACCGCAGATTTGGTCATGATCGCGTGGGGCGGATCCTCTGTTTTCGTGGCCGGGACGGGCCCGCTTTCTTCGCGGTTGCACAATAGCACACCGGAAAGCCCGCGCGAGGTGGGCGTGTTGCGGAACTGTCAGAATGTCTTATCGGTTCTGTCAGAATTGATTAATCCGGTCGTCGCGCTGGGCAGCGACCCTCCCTCTATCTTTAGATTCTTCATGGAGGGTGACTGAATGAAATCGAATTGGTTGGCGGGAACCGCGATGGCGTGCGCACTGGCGGCTTCCGCAACGGCGGCGATGGCCGCATCGAACGATCCGCTGGGTCCGAACGGGGCCATCAAGCATGTTGTGATCATCTATCAGGAAAATCACAGCTTCGATAACCTCTACGGCAATTGGGGCAGCGTCGAAGGCCAGGCGATCAACGGCCGGGCCAATGCGACGCCCGACGATACGACCCAGGTTCGTGAGAACGGCAAGACACCCTATCAGTGCCTGTTGCAGCTCGACGTGAACCTCGCTTCGCCGACGCCGCTTCCCACAAGCTGCACGGACAACAAGGGTACGACGCCGATCAACAGTGCCTTCACGAATGCGCCGTTCAATATCGATGCGTTCATTCCTTCGACGGATACGACCTGCCCCGCGCCGACCGTGTTCGCGCCGACCAACGGTATCCTGAACGGCCAGGGCCTTCCCGGCGGCTGCACGCGCGACCTGATACACCGCTATTACAGCGAAATCTATCAGATCGATGGCGGCAAGCAGGATCTCTATGTCACGGGCAGCGATGCCTCCGGCCTTTCGATGGGCTATTACGATTCCACGCAATTGCCGATCTGGGCTTATCTGCATAATCCCGGTGCGCCGCATTACGTGATCGCTGACAATTTCTTCCAGGGCGCGTTCGGCGGTTCGTTCCTGAACCACCAATGGCTCGTCGCGGCAGCGACGCCCGTGTTCGTGAATGCGCCAAACGACGCAAGCGCGAATGACCTGCACTCCGTCGTCGACAAGAAGGGCATGCCGACCAACACGCCGCTCTATACGTCTGTGCAAAGCTTCATCAAGGACGCACAGCTCACCGCTTCATGCACCCCGCCTGCCGGCCGTCCCGCGACGCCTGCCGGTGTCACCTGCGGCGACTATGCGGTGAATACCATACAGCCCTATGCCCAACCTTATTCGCCGGGCACAGCAGCTGCGAAACGTCTGCCGCCGCTCGTGAACGAGACGATCGGCGATCGCCTCAACGAAGCGGGCGTGAAATGGGCGTGGTACTCGGGCGGCTGGTCAAATGCCGACGGCGAAATCGGCGCACCGGGCTGGTCCAACGGCAACACGAGAGAAGAAGGTTGCACCGACCCGAACGTGAATGCGACAGCCGTGTGGCCGAACTGCCCGGATGGCGATTTCCAGT
>DATHQA010000132.1:0-2000 GCA_035483375.1 Rhizomicrobium sp.
GAAGGCGCTGAAGCATTCCGCCGCCGAAGCCGAAGTGGACGCGGAGACTTTGGCGCGTCTGTTTCCTCGTCGTGAGTTGAGTTTGGTCGAAGAGTTTTCGTCTGCGGGCGACCGTGAATTGGAAGCGCGCCTGGCCAAGATCGATTTCACCGATATGCGCATTCGCGACCGCATCAAGACGGCGGTGATGACGCGCCTCGACATCATACGCCCGAATAAGGAAGCAGCGCGGCGTGCGGCGGCGTTCCTCACGCTGCCGCCTAATGCGGGGCTCGGTACGCGGCTTGTGTGGCGCACCGTCGATCTCATGTGGCGCGCGGTCGGCGATACGGCGACGGATTTCAATTTCTACACGAAGCGCGGGATTCTCGTGGGCGTTTACTCAGCGACGCTCATGCGCTGGTTCACCGATAAGACAGATGACGAATCCGAGACGCGTGCGTTCCTCGATGCGCGCATCAACAACGTCATGCAATTCGAGAAGTTCAAGGCGCAGGTGAAAAGCGAAGTCGCCAAATGGCCGACGCTCACCGATGTGCTGAACGGGTTTAATCGCAGCAGGCCATCTGCCTAACCTCGCTGTCATGGCCCGCCTAGTGCGGGCCACCCAGTTGAAGTCTGCGCGTTTCTTGCAAAACGGGACTGAGAAAATTCTTCGACGTAAAGTTTGTGTCACCTGGGTGGCCCGCACTAGGCGGGCCATGACACTGAGGGTGAGTTAATCCCCAACGCTCTTTTTCACCCACGTAATATGCCCCATCTTGCGACCGGGGCGAGGCTCGTTTTTTCCGTAGAGGTGCAATGCGCCGCCGCGGGAAGCAAGCGCTTCCCAATCGCTCGCTTCGTCACCGATGATGTTCTCCATTACCGCATCGCAATGGCGCGACGCATCGCCGGGCGGCCATCCCGCGACGGTGCGGATATGCTGTTCGAACTGGCTGACGGTGCAGGCCTCAAGCGTCCAATGCCCGGAATTGTGCACGCGCGGCGCGATTTCGTTGATGAGCAGGCTGCCGTCGCGCGCAACGAACAATTCGACCGCGAACACGCCCACATAATCGAACGCATCGGCGATGCGCCGCGCGATGGATTGCGCTTCTTCGCTTTGCGCTTGCGTGAGCCGTGACGGCACGGTCGAGCGGCGCAGGATGTGATGCTCATGCACATTCTCCGGCGGATCATAAGCTGCAAACGAACCATCGGCTGCACGCGCTGCGATAACGGACGCCTCGAATTCGAAATCGACAAAGCCTTCAAGGATGCATGGCGCGCCGTTGAAGCGGTCGAAGGCGTGGATCGTGTCTTCCGCCGAAAATACTTTCGCCTGGCCTTTGCCGTCATAACCCATGCGGCGCGTCTTGAGCACGGCGGGCGAACCGATCTTCGCGAATGCGGCCTTCGCTTCGTCATGCGAAAGTACAGTGGCGAAAGGCGGCGTCTTCAAGCCAAGCTTCGCGACGAAATTCTTTTCGTCCCAGCGATCCTGCGCAACGGCAAGCGCATGCGGCGACGGATTGACGGGCACATGGCCTGCAAGAAACGCAGCCGTTGCGCCCGGCACATTCTCGAATTCGAATGTCACCGCATCGCAAGCCGCCGCAAACGCGGCGAGCGCCGCCTCATCGTCATATTTGCCGACGCGATGCTCTGCCGCCACCTGAAACGCGGGCGCGTCGATATCGTCGGAATAGATGAAGGTCTTCAATCCGAGCCGCGCGGCGGCGAGCGCGAGCATGCGGCCCAATTGTCCGCCGCCGAGGATTCCGATCGTACCGCCCGGTGCCACGGGCGCCGACAAACGCAAAATCTCGGTCATCAGGCCGGCCGATCCGCCACGTCGCTCGTCTGCTTGTCGCGCCACTTGGCAAGCGCACGCGCGAGCTTCTTGTCATTGAGCGCAAGGATGGCCGCGGCATGAAGGGCCGCGTTCTTCGCCCCCGACTCACCGATGGCGAATGTCGCGACCGGTACGCCGCCCGGCATCTGCACGATGGAAAGGA
>DATHQA010000133.1:0-2413 GCA_035483375.1 Rhizomicrobium sp.
CCGCATTCGCGGCGGCAAGCTTCAATCCTTCGACTGCGCCCAACAATGGCGAAGGCTTCGCAAAAGATCTGAGCGGCAACAAGCTGCCAAATGCACCGCCGTTCACGTTGTCTGTGGGCGCGCAATACACGATCCCCGTCACCGCGGATTGGGCGGCCACTGCACGCGCCGATGGCTATTGGCAGGGCAACTCCTTCGCCCGCATCTTCAACGACAGGCCGTACGACCAACTCCACGGTTACACCAATTTGAACCTGACGCTGATCTTTACCAATCAGGACGGCTGGCAGGCGATGGGCTATGTGAAGAACATCTTCGATACGACCGCCATCACGGGTGCATTCCTGTTCTCTGACGATACGGCGCTTGCAACCAACGTGTTTGTCACCGATCCGCGCTTGTTCGGTGTGCGCATCACAAAGAACTGGTAGGAGGGGACCATGAACGAACCGATCGCAACGCGTGAAAATCGCCTACGTATCCGCTTCGGACTGCTCGCCACGGTATCAGCATTGGCTCTCTTCAGCGTGACCTACAATGCGAGTGCAGCAGACGACGATTATCCTCCCATCTGGATCGAACTGAGCGGTCAGTTCGCGCAGGACGAGGCCGATCAAGATGCCTATATCCCGTCTTTTCTTGCCGCGTCGCCGTTCGGCAAGCCCGCATCGAATCTGGAAGGAAGTTCGCGCGCGAGCTGGGACGGCGCGACGAAGTTTTCATTCAAGACGGATAATGACTGGATATTTTCAGCCGCGATGCGCTATGGCAAAACCAGCCGGTCCAAAACGGCCAATCATCAGGCCGCGCACGCGAGTCATCACAATACGAGCAAATATAGCGGCGCGTATGATTCCTACCAGCTACTTAAGACGAAAGCTTCCGAAAGACATTTTATTCTGGATTTCCAGGCCGGCAAGGATGTTGGATTGGGAGCCCTCGGAAGTTCAGTCTTGAGTGCAGGCGTGCGCTTCGCACAATTTAACGCCAGTTCCAACGTTGCAGCGCAATCGCAACCGACGAACATCAACGGTTACGGCTACTATCACATCTTTCGTGCTAGCTTCGCCGCGAAAAGACACTTCAATGGCATCGGCCCTTCACTCTCCTGGGATGCCTCTGCGGCTTTGTTCGGCAACCCGGCTTCGAGCAGCTTTACATTGGACTGGGGCGCAAACGGCGCGCTTCTGTTCGGTCGCCAGCGCGTAAACGAAGAGCATCAGACGACGGACAATTACAAACATTACTTCCAGTATCTGAAAACCACGATTGCTCACGGCGGCGAGCCGCGCAGCAGGAACGTCGTGGTTCCCAATCTCGGCGGTTTCGCGGGGCTATCGTGGCGTTATCCCAATGCCAAAGTCAGTGTCGGCTATCGGGCGGACTTTTTCTTCGGCGCGATGGATGGCGGCATCGACGCAGCGCATAGGGAAAATGTCGGCTTTTATGGACCATTTGCCAGCGTAAGCGTCGGCATCGGCGGGTAGCAGGCACTTTCTCATTGCCCGATTGAAATAATCTTTTGTAGCGCCCGCCAGCTCGGGCGAGAAAATTTCGTGCGCTTAACTCTGTAAAGTGCGTGCCCTGTTCCGTCTTATCAGTTGAGAGCAAGCTTTGGCGCTCGACAGGCGGAAGCTCGGGACGGATGGCCGACACACCGGAAAGACATCGCGAAGGTCTCGCGCCGCGTGGTTTAGGGGCGCTTATGCCGTCTTCCGAATTGGAAGACTGGTTCGTGCGCGAAGTGTTGCCGCTGGAGGCGATGCTTATGCGCTTCATCCGACAGAATTGGCGCAACAGCAGCGATATCGAGGATCTGCGGCAGGACGTTTACGCGCGTGTTTGCGAGGCGGCGAAGGCGGAATTTCCGGGCAGGGCCAAGCCGTTTGTGCTCGCGACCGCGCGCAATCTTCTCATCGACCGTATACGGCACGAACAGGTAGTGCCTATCGAGGCGGGCGCCGATCTCGATGCGCTGGAGGTCGCCATCGACGATCCGGGCCCCGAACGCGTCACGATTGCGAAGGATGTCCTGCGCCGCCTGCAGACCTCCCTCGATCTTCTTACGCCGATGCAACGCGAAGTCATTCTTCTGCGGCGCGTCGAGGGGCTTTCGCGGCCGGAGATCGCCGAGCGGCTCAATCTGAGCGAGCGCATGGTGTCCGAATATCTCGCACAGGCCATGCGCGGTCTGGCGCGCCTCTATTTCCGCGACATTTCCGAAACGGGGCAAAAGCCGTGAGCCGGTTGGTACGGATGCGCAAAAGCGCAGAGGACATCGAGAATGTCGCTGCGGCGTGGCTCGCGCGTTGCGAATTCGACGGTCTGTCGGAGAAGGAGCAGTCCGAACTGGACGCGTGGCTTTCCGAAGCGTGGCAGCACCGCACGGCATTCTGGCGCTTGAAAGCCGTGT
>DATHQA010000134.1:0-2266 GCA_035483375.1 Rhizomicrobium sp.
GGAGCAGATTGTGGTGCAGCCCCCGTCTTGGGTGGCCAAGCCGGGCTTGCATTCGGAACCAGTGCCGCCACGCGCGGGAAGCTGGTGGCCGGGGTCTGCGTCGGGATGGGCCGGGCAGGACTTGCCGCCGTCCGTGCCGCCGCCGGTGCCCGGTTCGCCGTCACAAGCGTCTGCAGGAAATTCTGCGGCAGTGCCGAGTAGGACTGAGGCATCTGCTTCTGCGCCGCGCCGGAATCCGGACTTGTGGAATTTCCCATAATAACAGGTGCAGGACTCGCAGAAGACGACGAAACATTTTCGGCGAGCAACTGATCGAATAGCGCCGAGATATCCGTCGTGTCCCCGGCTTCCGATGGTGAAGAAAGATTTAACGCCGCGCGCATGTCGGCGCCGCCGCTTATCTTCATCGCACTCGCCGCAATCGACGCCACTCGGAATACGCCCGCAAAGTTTCGCATGCCTCGTAGCAAAGCCCGGACCACACGCTTTTGCGCGTGATTTCGCTCCTTACATATGCGCGCGCGATTTTTGCGCATTGCGGCGCGCAAGTTTCGCAAGGGCACGATCTGCCGCAACCCGGCAAACAATGCCCAGTTTCGCGCGCAACGCGTCGTCAAAACATCAAGGATTCCGCGCGCGTTGATGGCATGGCGATTGCGAGTCACAATGCGGCGAAATGGGTTCGCAAGGAGAAGCGCCTTGGGCCTGGATGGAATTCTGTCGAGCGCGTTGAGCACGCTGCAAACGAACACGGCAGCGTTGCGCACCGTGTCCGACAACATCGCCAACATGAACACGCCGGGTTATGCACGGCGCGTCGTCAACGAACAGGTACAGGTTTCCGGCACACAGCTTTCGGGCGTCGGCATCAGCGAAATCCAGCGTGTGGCCGATCAATACCTCATGCAGGAAACGCTTTCGGCCAATGCGTCGTCTTCGCAGTATGCGACGGAGAATTCCGCGTTCGATCAGCTGAACGGCGCGCTGGGCCAGCCGGGCGACGGCACTGCGCTCACCACGCAGCTCGACAACATCTTCTCGGCGCTGGGCAATGCCGCGCTTTCGCCGAACAGTTCGACGAGCCAGCAGGACGTCGTGTCGTCCATGCAGAATTTCGCATCGTCGGTGTCTTCGCTGTCGTCGCAGATCTCGAGCCTGCAAGGCCAGATGGATCAGCAGGTCACATCCTCCATCGGCACGGTGAACACGCTCATCCAGCAGGTCTATACGCTGAACCAGCAGATCCAGACGGCGAACGCCTCCGGCGACACATCATCGGGCCTGCTCGATCAGCGCGATCAGGCGCTGCAGAACCTCTCGCAATATATGGACGTGCGTACGGTGCAGCAGTCCAACGGCCAAATGTCCGTGATGACGCAGGACGGCATCAGCCTTGTCGGCGATACCTATGCGCAGCTCAGTTACAGCGGCGGCACGACGAACGGCAATTACGGGCCGATCATGCTGCAGACAATCAATCCGGCGACGGGTGGTGCGGTCGGCAGCAGCACGGTGCTCGATCCGCATCTGGGCGCAGGCCAGTTGCAAGGCCTTATCAATATGCGCGATGGCACGCTGTCCGATCTGCAATCGGAGCTTGGCAGTTTCGCGCGTACGACCGCGCTTTCGTTCAACGCGCAGAACAATGCGAATTCCGCCGTGCCGCCGCCGACAACGCTGAGCGGCAGCAATACGGGCCTGCTTTCGAGCGATGCGCTCAATTTCAGCGGCAAGACGACGATTGCGGTGACGGATTCGAGCGGCAATCTCGTTTCGCGCATCGACGTGGATTTCGGCGCAGGTACGATGTCCGTCAATGGCGGTGCGGCGACGAGCATCGGCGGCACGATTGGAAGCTTCACAACCGCGTTGAACTCAGCGCTTGGCGGCAATGGCACGGCGAGCTTCACGAACGGTGCGCTTTCCATTTCGGCGAATGGCAGCAACGGCCTTGTCGTCAAGGACGATGCGACAACGCCGTCTTCGCGCGGCGGTGTAGGCTTCTCGCAATTCTTCGGGCTCAACGATCTGTTCAAGACGAGCGCGCCATCGATCCTTTCGACGGGATTGTCGGCGAGCGATGCGGGCGGGTTCGCGGCGGGCGGCTCTATGTCGTTCACGCTGAAAGGCCCGAACGGCGAAGTGGGCAAGCAGGCGAGCGTCACGTTGACGGCCGGCATGACGATTGGCGATGTTGTGAATGCGCTCAACACATCGTTCGGCGGTGCCGGGAATTTCACGCTGAACAGCGATGGTTCGCTCGGTT
>DATHQA010000135.1:0-6215 GCA_035483375.1 Rhizomicrobium sp.
TTCAGAACATTACAAGAACGTCATTTCATTGTCGGGATGATGAAATTCGGATTTTCACGCACCCCGCCTTTGGGCCAGCGCGCCGTTACGGTCTTTACGCGCGTGTAGAAACGCACACCCTCCGGTCCGTGCTGATTCATATCGCCGAAAGCCGAGCGTTTCCAGCCGCCAAACGTATGATAGGCGAGCGGCACGGGGATCGGCACATTGATGCCGACCATGCCGACTTTCACCTTCGCCGCGAATTCGCGCGCCGCATCGCCATCGCGCGTGAAGATCGCAACGCCATTGCCGTATTGATGTTTCGTGGGCAGCGACATCGCGGTTTCGAAATCCGGTGCGCGCACGACCTGTAAAACAGGCCCGAAGATTTCGTCCTTGTAGGATTGCATATCGGGCGTGACGCGATCGAACAGTGAGCCGCCGAGGAAATTGCCGTTCTCGTAACCCTGAAGCTTGAAGCCGCGGCCATCGACGACGAGTTCTGCGCCTTCCTTCACGCCCATGTCGATATAGTCCATCACTTTGCGGCGATGCTGGGCGGTGACGAGCGGACCGTAATCCGCATCGGGATCGGTGGGAACGCCGACGTGCAACGCTTCCACGCGCGGTTTCAATTTCGCGACAAGCGCATCGGCGATCTTGTCCGTCACGGGCACGGCAACGGAAATCGCCATGCAGCGTTCGCCCGCTGAGCCGTAGCCTGCGCCGATGAGTTCGTTCGTCACCTGATCGAGATCGGCATCGGGCATGATGATCGCGTGGTTCTTCGCGCCGCCCATCGCCTGCACGCGTTTGCCGTGCGCCGTGCCATGTGAATAGACATATTCTGCAATCGCGGAGGAACCGACAAAGCTCACGGCCTGAATGTCGGGGTCCTCAAGAATCGCATCGACGGCTTCCTTGTCGCCGATGACGACATTGAGCACGCCCGCAGGCGCGCCCGCCTCCATCATGAGTTCGGCGAGACGCAGCGGAACGCTCGGATCCTTCTCGCTGGGCTTGCACACAAACGTGTTGCCGCATGCAATCGCGACGCCGAACATCCACATCGGAATCATCGCCGGGAAATTGAACGGCGTGATGCCGGCCACGACGCCGAGCGGCTGGCGCATCGAATAGATATCGATGCCGGGGCCCGCACCTTCCGTATATTCGCCCTTGGAGAGATGCGGAATTCCACAAGCGAATTCGATGACCTCGAGTCCGCGCTGGATATCGCCGCGCGAATCCGCAAGCACTTTGCCGTGCTCGGACGACAGCATATGCGCCAGCTCATCCATGTTCTTTTCGACAAGCGCTTTGAAATTGAACATCACGCGCGCGCGGCGCTGCGGATTGATCGCAGACCATTCCGAAAAGGCGGCGAGCGCGGCATCGACCGCTTGGCGCACTTCCGCGCGCGTCACGAAAGGTACTCTCGCCTGAACCTCGCCCGTTGCGGGATCGAACACATCGCCGAAGCGGCCTGATGTGCCTTTTACATGCTTGCCTGCGATGAAATGCGTGAGTTCCTTCATGAGCCTTGCGCTGCCTTTGTGCGGGACAGGCAAGAATAGGCTCGCGCGTGCGCGACCGCTAGCCCAGCGACTTCACGATTTCTTCGGTCATCTTCTTCGCGTCGGCGAAGAGCATCATCGTGTTGTCGCGGAAGAACAGCTCGTTCTCGATGCCCGCATAGCCCGAACCCATGCCGCGCTTGATGAACAGTACGGTCTTGGCCTTCTCCACATCGAGGATCGGCATGCCGAAAATGGGCGATTGCGGATTGGTCTTGGCGGACGGATTGGTGACGTCATTCGCGCCGATCACATAGGCCACATCGGCCTGCGCGAATTGCGAATTGATATCCTCAAGCTCGAACACTTCGTCGTAAGGCACGTTGGCCTCGGCGAGCAGCACGTTCATATGGCCCGGCATGCGGCCCGCGACGGGATGAATGGCGTAGGAAACCTTCACGCCTTCCTTTTTGAGCTTGTCCGCCATTTCGCGCAGCGCATGCTGGGCCTGCGCCACTGCCATGCCGTAGCCCGGCACGATGATGACGGAGCTTGCGTTTTTCATAATAAACGCCGCGTCTTCCGCCGAGCCCTGTTTCACGGGCCGCGTTTCGGCTGGACCGCTCGCCGCAACCTCGCCGCCGAATCCGCCAAGGATCACGGAGATGAAACTGCGGTTCATGCCCTTGCACATGATGTAAGAGAGGATCGCGCCCGACGAACCGACCAACGCGCCCGTGATGATGAGGGCGGTGTTCTCCAGCGTGAAACCGATACCGGCCGCCGCCCAACCCGAATAGGAATTGAGCATCGACACAACGACCGGCATATCCGCGCCGCCGATGGGGATGATGAGCGTGATGCCGAAGACAAAACTCAACGCCGCAATCGCCCAGAACGCCCAATGCGGCTGCGCCATCGCGAAATAGATGACGAGGCCAATGATCGTTGCAAAGATGAGGATGTTGAGTGCGTGGCGCGCGGGCAGGATGATCGGTGCGCCGCTCATATTGCCGTTGAGTTTCGCAAACGCGATGAGCGAGCCCGCAAACGTGATCGCGCCGATGGCGACGCCGAGGCTCATTTCGATAAGGCTTTGCAGGCGGATCGCGCCTTCGCTGCCGATATGGTAGGCGTCCGGCGAATATAGCGCTGCGCCCGCGACAAGCACGGCAGCAAGACCGACCAGCGAATGGAACGCCGCCACCAATTGCGGCATTTCCGTCATCGCGATGCGCCGCGCGATGACCGCGCCGACGCCGCCGCCGATGGCGATGCCGACAACGATCATGCCCCAGGTCAGCGCGTCGGTGATACCCGCGACCCACAACGTCGTCGCCACCGCGAGCCCCATGCCGATCATGCCGTTGCGATTGCCCGCGCGCGACGAAACGGGCGAGGAAAGCCCGCGCAACGCCTGGATGAACAACACGCCCGAGACGAGATAGGCGATTGCGGCGAGATCGGCTTGAAAAGAAGAATGCATCACTTTTCTCGCTTCTTATACATCGCGAGCATTCGGCTCGTGACGAGGAAGCCGCCGAAGATATTCACGCAGGCGAGGATGAGCGCAGCGAATCCAAGACCCTTCGAAATCCACGATGCGCTGCCCATCGCGACAACCGACACGGCGATGAGCGCGCCGACGACGATCACCGACGAAATCGCATTCGTCACGCTCATGAGCGGAGTGTGCAAAGCGGGCGTCACGCTCCACACGACGAAATAGCCGACGAAGATCGCGAGCACGAAAATCGAAAGCCGGAAGACGAATGGATCGATGGCTTCCATGGCTTACCCCTTCACCGCCGGATGCACGATCTCGCCATCGCGAGTCAGTCCAGCGCCCTTCACGATCTCATCATCCCAGTTGAGCGCGAGCGCGCCCGTTTTCTTGTCCACGATGAGCGAAATGAAATTGAACAGATTGCGCGCGTAGAGATTGGACGTGTCGGAGGCGAGCCGCGCGGGCAGATTGGTATAGCCCATCAGCGTGACGCCATACACTTCCACAACCTGATCGGGCTTTGTGAGCGGGCAATTGCCGCCCTGCTCGGCCGCGAGATCGACGATCACCGAACCGGGCTTCATCGTCTTGAGCATCTCTTCGCTCACAAGCACGGGCGCTTTGCGGCCGGGAATGAGCGCGGTCGTGATGACGATGTCCTGCTTCTTGATCGTCTCCGCGATGAGGGCCGCCTGTTTCGCCTGATATTCGGGCGACATTTCCTTCGCGTAGCCGGCCGCGGTTTGTGCGTTCTTGAATTCGTCGTCCATCACGGCGACGAACGTCGCGCCAAGCGATTCCACCTGTTCTTTCGTGGCGGGCCGCACATCCGTTGCCGACACGATCGCGCCCAGACGCTTCGCCGTCGCAATCGCCTGCAAGCCCGCAACACCGACACCCATCACGAGCACGCGCGCGGGCGCGATCGTACCCGCCGCCGTCATCATCATCGGAAAGGCGCGGCCGAATTGCGCCGCAGCATCAATCACCGCTTTATATCCCGCGAGATTGGCTTGCGACGACAACACGTCCATCGCCTGCGCACGCGAAATGCGCGGAATGAATTCCATCGCGAACGCAATGACGCCTTGCGCTGCAAGCCGCTGCACCGTCTCTTTCTCCGTATACGGAGAAAGAAGAGCTGCGACCACCGCGCCTTTCTTCATGCCGGCGATCTCGTTCGCCTCCGGCACGCGCACTTTCAATACGATGTCCGCGCCTGTCAGCGCCGCGGCCGCATCGGGTGCGATCGCGGCACCCGCCGCTTCGTAATCCGCATCCGAAATGCGAGCGCCCGCGCCTGCGCCATGCTCCACCGCGATCTCAAGGCCGAGGCCTTTAAGCTTCTTCACCGTTTCGGGCGTGGCGGCAACGCGCGCCTCGCCGGCGCGGCGCTCCTTGAGGATGGCGAGTTTCATAGGGCCCTAAGGCGCTCAGTTATGGGTGCGGAAAATCGCGAGGCCCACCATGATGATACCGATGAGCACGAGCTGCCACTTCACGAATGTCAGGAAGCCGTGCCAATCCTTGACGTGCTGGCTGATATCCATTTGTCCGCCGCTGCTGTGGCCGGTATCCATGTGAATCCCCTGAAATGCGAAGCGGGCCGGACTATAGCAAAGGCCGTTCGCGGCACAATCAAATCTTGCGCGTCGGAATGGAATGGTCCCAGTCCGAAAGCAGCGCCCGGAGTGCGGCGACAAACGCCAACGGCTGATCGAGCATGATGTGATGCTGGGCCTGGGGGATTTCCACGACGGGTGCCGCACGGCCCAACAGATTGAACATGTATTCGCCCACCGATGGCGGCAGCAGGATCGAAAACTCGCCCCGGAAAACGCCGATACGGCATTTGGTCTCGCGCAATCGCGCCGACATGTCGCCGATGGAGAAATCCCGCCAGATGGCCGGATCGAATTTCCAGGTGAAGCCGCCCGCCACTTCCTTCAGGGAATGGCGCGCCACGAAATCCACGAGGTACAAATTGTCGCTGGTCTGGGGCGGCATGAGACGGAAACGGGCAAGCGCCGCAGCCAGCGTGGGATAGACATTGTGCGGCCGCGGCTCGCGGCTCGGTGGCCCGCCCATGCGCCCCGGCGGATTGACGGGCGAATCCACGATGACGGTACCCGCAAGCCTGTCGCCGAACAGCGCGCCGGCAAGGATCGTGACGAAGCCGCCGAAGCTGTGCGCCGCGATGATGGGCGGCTCGCTCGGCTTGAACATGCCTGCGTCCTCGCACACGGCCATCTGCTCGCGCGCGAATTGCTCCATCGAATAGGTTTTGCGCCAATCGGAATCGCCCATGCCGGAGAGATCCATCGCCGCGACATTGTAATCGCGCGCCATATAGGGCGCGATGAAGCTCCACCAATAGGCATGCGCCGCATTGCCGTGCACGAGCAGCAGGCCGGGCTTGGCGCGATCGCCCCAGCGCAGATAATGGATGCGCGCGCCATCGACCGTGACGAAAGCGCTTTCGGGCGTTTTCGCAACCGTATCGGTGAACCATTGCGGCGCAGGCGGCACCGTACCATTGAACGCAGCGAGCGGCCCCTGATTGGCCGAGAGGTCGAACATCCTCTTTTCCGTATCGGGCACGTCGATGGGCGGCAGGGAGACGGAATCGCTCATGTGGGCGAGGCTTGCACGGCGCCGCGCCGCCAATCAATCCATGTGCCGTGCGGATGGCAGACGGCGAACGGCTCTTCGGATCGCGCGCCATCGCGATAGGCGATGAGGGAGAGCACGCAGTCCTTGCCGTCGAATTCGAACGAAAGCCGATGCACGGGACGGCGCAGCGACGCCGCGATGAGGATATCATCCAGCGCCTGCTTCATCGCGGTCGAGAATTGATAGACGGCAATCGTGTGATAGACGCAGATCGGTTCGCCTTCGGGAATTTGCGCAAGCGCATCCGGCAACAGGTCGAGCGCGTCACCGCTGCGGATTTCCGGCTTTGCGGTTTCGAACAAGGCGATGGCACGTTCGAGACGTTCGAGACGCGGGATCTGATCCGGCCACATAAGCGCGCGCAGCCAATCGCGGTCATCGGGATTGGAAAGATTGACAGGATTGAGTTCGAGACCGACACGGCTTGCGACAGCGGGCGTTTGCCCCAGCGGCGGAAGCTGCTCGCCTTTCACCTCGCATTCGATAACAAGTTTCGCATACGGGGCGATGGCGGCGACGGATATCCCGTCCTTCAT
>DATHQA010000136.1:0-5312 GCA_035483375.1 Rhizomicrobium sp.
GGGTTTGCTGCCCGACGACTCCGCGAAGCTCGATGCCTTCGTCGGCGAGTATATCGCGCGGGGCAATGGTGCGATCAGCGTTTCGGTCCCGGCTGGTCCCGGTGCGGCCACGTCGATCCATTACTTCGGCGAACGTCTCGCCGATATGGGCGTCGCGCGCGCCAACATTCTCGTCGGCACGCATGAAACACCCGGCAAGGATGGCCGCGTCGAGATCGGTTATGTCGGCTATGTCGCGCACACCGATCCGTGCGGAGACTGGTCGGAGGATGCGGGCGACACGTCGTCGAATCTGCCCATGCCCGATTTCGGTTGCTCGGTGCAGCACAATATCGCGGCGATGGTCGCCGATCCGCGCGATCTCGTTTCGGAACGTCCGATCGGCACGGTGGATGCAACGCGCCGCGCGACTGTGATGGGTAAATACGAGAAGGGCGACGTGACAGCCGCCACAAAGGCTACGGATCAATCTGGCGCAGTGGCTGACGTCAACAAATAAAGAGTTCGGAGAGGCTTATGGCGAAGACGCCTGAAACAGAACCGGAAAGCGGCGAAGAATCGTTCGGAGCGGCGCCGCATGAGCGGCCCGTCCCGCGCATCTCGATCCACGCCTTCTGCGAATTCCCCGATACGGGCGCTGCCCTGCAGCGCGCGGGGTCCGATCGCAGGCTTGCGAAAGCTCACATGAACGTGCAGCTTGGCGGGCTTCAGGCGGCCATCGAGCATTATAACGGCCAGATCACGCCGAACCTTCTCATCGTCGAAACGCGGCTTCATGGCATGGAAGCGCTCGAGGAACTCGACCGTCTGGCCGAGGTCTGCGATCCCGAAACCAAGGTGGTCGTTGTCGGCCGCACCAACGATGTCGAACTCTATCGCGAATTGATGCGCCGGGGCGCCAGCGAATATCTCGTGGCGCCGCTCAATCCGTTGCATCTCATCGAAGTGATCTCCGGGCTCTATCTCGATGCCAACGCGGCGCCCATCGGCCGCGTCGTTTCGTTCGTCGGCACGCGCGGCGGCGCGGGCTCGTCCACGCTCGCGCACAATGCGGGCTGGTGCGTCGCCAATTATCTCAAGATCAACACGACGATCGTCGATTTCGATCTGCCCTTCGGCACGGTCGGCCTCGACTTCAATGAAGAATCCGGTCAGGGCGTCGCCGAAGCCTTGTCGGCGCCTGAACGCCTCGACGATGTGCTGCTCGATCGCCTGCTTCTGAAGACGAGCGATCATCTTTCGCTGTTCACGGCGCCTGCGATGCTCGAACGCGATTATGAAACCCCACATACGGCCTATGAGGCCGTGCTCGATGCCGTGCGCCAGACGACGCCTTGCGTCATCGTCGACGTGCCGCACACCTGGGGCAAGTGGACGCGCGAAACGCTGCTCGGATCCGACGACATCATCATCGTGGCGACGCCGGACCTCGCGAGCCTGCGCACGACCAAGAGCATGATCGATCTTCTGAAGCAGAACCGTCCGAACGACGAGGCGCCGAAGCTCATCCTCAATCAGACGGGTGTTGCGAAGCGGCCCGAAATTCCAGTGAAGGATTTCGCGGAGACCGTCGGCGTTTCGCCGTCCATCGTGCTGCCGTTCGATCCGGGCCTGTTCGGTCAGGCCGCGAATAACGGCCAGATGCTGCTCGAATTGCAGCCCAAATCGCCGGTCGCGGATGGCATTCGCCGCCTCGCCGAAATCGTCACGGGACGTGTGCCGCCTGCCGAATTGCAGAAGAACACGATTCCTTTCCTCAATCTCCTGATGGGACGCAAACAGGCCTAATCGATGTTCGGGAAGCGCAACGCTCAGAATGAATTTCCACTGCCCGCGCGCAAGGAGCCGGCGGTTGCGGCTGCTGCGCGCCCCGCAGCGCCGCCGCCGCCGCCGCCCGTGGCCGAAGCGCCGCGTCCGGCACCGATAGCGTCCAACCCGCCCGCGCCGCCCCCGGCCCCGGGCATGCAGCAATCGGCGCCAAAGCCTTCGGCGCCAGCGGTGCGTCCTGTCGCCGAAGCGCGTTCGGAAGATTATTACCAGATCAAGACGACGATCTTTAACGCGCTTATCGACACGATCGATCTTGCGCAGCTCGCACAGCTCGATCCGGATTCGGCGCGCGAAGAAATCCGCGACATCGTCAACGAGATCATCTCGATCAAAGCCGTCGTCATGTCGATCGCGGAGCAGGAACATCTGCTTCAGGACATCTGCAACGACGTGCTTGGTTACGGTCCGCTCGAGCCGCTGCTCGCGCGCGACGACATCGCCGATATCATGGTCAATGGCGCTAATCGCGTGTTCATCGAAGTGGGCGGCAAGGTGCAACTCACGCCGATCCGTTTTCGCGACAATGCGCAGCTCATGAATATCTGCCAGCGCATCGTGAGCCAGGTCGGCCGCCGCGTCGACGAAAGTTCGCCGATATGCGACGCACGTCTGCTCGACGGCTCCCGCGTGAACGTCATCGCGCCGCCGCTCGCGCTCGATGGCCCCACGCTCACCATTCGTAAGTTCCGCAAGGACAAGTTGACGCTCGAAGATCTCGTGCGTTTCGGTTCGATCAGTCCGGCTGGTGCGCGCGTGCTAGGCGTCATCGGACGGTCGCGTTGTAACATCCTCATCTCCGGCGGTACGGGTTCGGGCAAGACGACGCTGCTCAACTGCTTGACCGCGTACATCGATGTCGAAGAACGCGTCATCACGTGCGAAGACGCTGCCGAATTGCAATTGCAGCAGCCGCATGTCGTGCGTCTCGAAACGCGCCCGCCCAACCTCGAAGGGCAGGGCACAATCACGATGCGCGATCTCATCAGAAACTGTCTGCGTATGCGCCCTGAACGCATCATCGTGGGCGAAGTGCGCGGACCCGAAGCGTTCGATCTTCTGCAAGCCATGAACACGGGCCATGACGGCTCGATGGGTACGCTGCACGCCAACTCCCCGCGCGAAGCCATGGGCCGTCTTGAATCCATGATCACGATGGGCGGGTTCTCGCTGCCGCTAAAGACGATCCGCGAAATGATCGTGGGCTCGATCGATGTCATCATCCAGGCCGAACGTTTGCGCGACGGTTCGCGCCGCGTCACGAAAGTCACCGAAGTGATCGGCACCGAAGGCGATGTGGTCATCACGCAGGATCTCATCACCTACGAGATCACGGGCGAAGACGAAACCGGCCGCATGCGCGGCCAACATGTCGGCACCGGCATTGTGCGTCCGTCCTTCTGGGAACGCGCGCGCTATTTCGGTCTCGAACGTGAATTGGCCGAGGCGCTTGACGCCGTGCAAGGGTAGGAGCGCGCGCGTCCATGTCACCAGCCATCTTCGATGCCATCCTTGCAATGCTCGTCGTGGGCGCGCTTGGCAGCTTCGCGCTCGCGTTTGCGGGCGGCATAGGCGGCAAGGCGCAGAGGCGCGTCGCCGCCGTCGGCAAGGCTTCACCGTCCGTGCGCGGCGGGCGGGCTCTGGCCGACGCCACCGCCTCACGCCGTAAGAATGTCACGACACTGCTGCTCGAACTCGAAAAGCAGCAAAAAGCGAAAAAGCAGCGGCCTACTTTGCGCCGCAGACTTGAACGCTCGGGTCTCAAGATTACCCCGCAAGTCTATTGGATTATCGGTGCGGGACTTGCCGTTGCGGTCGCAGCGGTTTGTTTCGCGACCGGCAAACCATGGTATGTGGCCGTGCTCGGCGCGTTCGGTACGGGATTGGGCTTGCCACGTTGGGTTATCGGATATCTCACGCGCCGCCGTGAGAAGAAGTTCACCGAGGAATTCGCCAACGCCATCGACGTCATCGTGCGCAGCGTGCGTTCAGGTCTTCCCACAAACGAAGCGCTAAAAATCGTGGCCAGGGAATCGCCGGATCCCGTGGGCACCGAATTCACGACGCTTGTCGAAGGCCTGAAAGTGGGCGTCACACTCGAACAAGGCCTAAAACGCATGTACGACAACATGCCCACAGCGGAAGTGAGCTTCTTCGCGATCGTCATGGCCGTGCAGCAGAAATCGGGCGGCAATCTGTCCGAAGCGCTGTCGAATCTGTCGGGCGTGTTGCGTGACCGCAAACGTCTGCAAGGCAAGATCAAGGCGATGTCGTCGGAAGCCAAAGCATCGGCCGGCATCATCGGTTCGTTGCCCATCATCGTGATGGTCATCGTGTATCTGACGACACCGTCTTACATCATGCTGCTGTTCACGGAAAGGGCGGGCAATCTTATGCTCGTCGGTTGCGGCGTGTGGATGAGCGTCGGCATCGGCGTCATGCGCAAGATGATCAACTTCAAGCATTGAGGACAAGATCATGCTGAGCGTAGGCTTCCTCGATATCCTGTTCGACCCGACTTTTCTTGCGACGTCGGCCGCCGCCATCATTGCGTTCGCGACAATCGTCACGCTGGGTCTACCGTTCCTGGAACGCAACGCACTGGGCAAGCGCCTGAAGGCCGTGTCGGAGCGGCGCGAGGAGTTGCGCGCCAAACATCACGCAGCCCTTTCCAAACGCGCGACGCTGCGCACCGAACCCGTCGGTTTCATGAAGCAGACGCTGGACCGCTTCAAACTCGCCAACATCCTGGAGTCGGAAAACACGCGTATGCGCCTTGCACAGGCAGGCTATCGCGGACAGGCGCCGCTCATCGCGTTCATGTTCTTCCGTTTTGTCATGCCGCCCATCGTGTTCCTTGTGGCGCTGCTTTATCTGTTCGTGCTTTCGCATCTGCACTATGGCCCGCTAATCAAATTCGTGGGAGCGGTGGCGATCGGTCTGTTCGGCTACTTTCTTCCCGATATCTTCGTGTCGAACGTCATCGCCAAGCGCCAGCAATCGATCATGCGCGCATTCCCCGATGCGCTCGACCTCATGCTGATCTGTGTGGAATCCGGCATGTCGATCGAATCGACCTTCACGCGTGTCGCCGGCGAAATCGGTGCACAATCGGCGGAACTCGCTGAAGAGCTGGGTCTCACGACGGCGGAACTTTCCTATCTGCCCGATCGGGGCACGGCCTATAACAATCTTGCCAAGCGCTGCAATCATTCCGGCGTCAAGGCGGTCGCAACCGCGTTAAACCAAGCCGAACATTACGGCACGCCGCTCGGACAAGCCTTGCGCGTCACGGCCCAGGAAAATCGCGAAATGCGCATGGCCGAAGCCGAAAAGAAAGCAGCCGCGCTGCCCGCAAAACTCACCGTGCCGATGATCCTGTTCTTCCTGCCGTGCCTTTTCGTCGTCATCATGGGCCCGGCGATCATGAGGATTATGCATATCATGCATCACTGATCGCGCGTCCGTTCGGGATTCGCGCTCAT
>DATHQA010000137.1:0-8351 GCA_035483375.1 Rhizomicrobium sp.
CGTCGACCCCGAAGAAGCCTATGTGGCGGCGCTTTCGAGTTGTCACATGCTTACGTTCCTTGCGATCTGCGCACGCAAGCGGCTGACTGTGGAAACCTATGAAGATGACGCGGTTGGTTTTCTCGACAAAGGCGACAAGAAGAAATTATGGATCACGCATGTGGTGCTGAAACCGCGCGTGAAATTCGCAAGCGAGGTCGATGCGGCAACACTCGATCAATTGCACCATCTGGCGCATGAAGATTGCTTCATCGCCAATTCGGTCAATACCGAAATTGCTATCGAGCCGCGCGCGTGAACTTGCAAGCGCCCCGCACCCCGCGCGATAATCGCGCCATGTATGAGCGTGTCACACGCGGCATTCGCGTTGCCGTCCAGCCTGCTTTCCTCGGCGAGGAATCGGAGCCGGACGAAGGCAAATATCTGTGGTCCTACACCGTCACGATCGAAAATCGCGGCGGGGAGACGGTGCAATTGCTTTCGCGCTATTGGCGCATTGTCGACAGCAAGGGCCACGTCCAGGAAGTGCGTGGGCCGGGCGTCGTGGGCGCGCAGCCCGTGCTCGCGCCGGGCCAGAGCTTCGAATACACAAGCGGCTGTCCGCTGCCCACCGCCTCGGGCACGATGGTCGGCCGATACCACATGAAGGCTGCGAGCGGCGAGGATTTCGAAGCAGAAATTCCGGCCTTCCTGCTTGAAAATCCGCATGAGCGTCGCCAAGTCCATTAAATTGGCGCGACCAAATAAAGAGATTTTCCGATGACCGATATTGCGAGACGAAACGCGATTTGCACGAAGCCGCCTGAGCCCAAGGATCCGCTTCCCTCGCGCGAAGAAGCCGAACGCGCGATCCGCACGCTGCTTCTGTGGGCGGGCGACGATCCCGACCGCGAGGGCCTGCGCGATACGCCTGCCCGCGTCGCGCGCGCCTATGAGGAATGGTTCGCCGGTTATCGCGAAGATCCCGAAGCCTATCTCGCCCGCACCTTCGAAGAGGTGGACGGTTACGACGAGATGATCGTGCTGAAGGACATTCGCTTCGAATCCCATTGCGAGCATCATCTCGCGCCGATCATCGGCCGCGTGCATGTGGGCTATCTGCCGAACAACAAGGTCGTGGGCATTTCCAAGCTCGCGCGTGTGGTGGAGGCGTTTGCGCGCCGCTTGCAGGTGCAGGAGAAGATGAACGCGCAGATCGCCCATTGCATCCAGACCGTTCTGGAGCCGAAAGGCGTGGGCGTCGTCATCGAAGCCACGCATCAATGCATGACGACGCGCGGCGTGCACAAAACGGGCGTCAGCATGGTGACGTCGATGATGCTCGGCGAATTCCGCGAGAATGCGCTGACGCGCCGCGAATTCCTGCACGTCATCGGCAATCCGGCATCGAGCGCCGATGCCTGAGGGATTGCCGCACGAGCGCGTGGATGTGATCGGCCTCGATCACATCTATCTTGCGGTTTCGGATTTTGCAGTGTCGGAGAAATTCTACGACACCGTGCTGTCGCTCATGGATTTCCGCAAAATCGACCGCGAGATCGGCGGCGATGCGCACAGGCATTATTTCAACAAGGCCATGCAGATCAGCATTCGCCCATCGCGTGGCCTCGCGAAGCACGATCCTTATGCGCCGGGCCTGCATCACCTGTGTTTGCAGGTGGCATCGGCGGAAGAACTGGATCGTCTTGCGCGATTGCTGCGCGAAGCGGGGATCGATGTCACCGAGCCCACGCTCTATCCCGAATATGCGCCGGATTATTACGCGATCTTCTTCAGCGATCCTGACGGCATGCGATTGGAGGTCGTTGCGCGGCGCATCCAGCGCAATCGCATTGTCGCGCGCTGGAATGAACTCACGACATTCCTCAATCCGTTTGTGCAGTTGAAGGATTAGCCCATCTGTCATCCCCGGCGAGTGCGAGCGTTGCACGCGAGCACGAGGTTAAGGGGATCCAGGTGTTCGACACTGTCCGGTATTAAATACCTGGGTCCCCTTCCCTTCGCATTGCTCACGCAACGCTCAGCCGGGGATGACAATGAAGTTTGTGCTATAAATCTTCGGACGTTATCTCATGCACCTTGCCGCAGAATTCGCAGCGGGCGCGGATGATGCCGTCGGGATCGGCTAAGCCTGCGCGTTCTTCCTCGCCATAGGATTTGAGCACGGAGGCGATGCGCGTCGTATCGCAATCGCAGCGGAATGCGAGCGGTTCGGCGCGCTGCACAAGCACTTCGTCTTCGTGGAAAAGCCGCCACAACAGCGTTTCCGGCAAGAGCGTTTCGTCTACGAGTTCGACGTCTTCGATGGTTTTGAGGAACAGCGAAAGCCGTTCCCATTCGTCATCATCGCGCGCGCGTTCGGGCGTCGCCTGCAACATAATGCCGCCCGCGCGCCATGCGGGCTTCGCATTCCCGGGCGTGAAAACGGGCGCAGCCGTCAATCTGATCGCCGTCGGCAATTGTTCGGATTGCGCGAAATAATTCTCCGCCGATGACGCGACATCGCCCGACAATCCGACAATGCCTTGATAGCTCTGCTCGCCGCGCTGCGGCTCTATCGTGATCGCGAGCACGCCGTCGCCGACAAGCGCATCGAAATCGGGCCGCGCATCGGCGAGCGCTTTAAATCGTTCTGCATCGACACGCGCATAGCCGCGAAGGCCCGCAGGCCGCCCATCCTCCGCGCCCAAATAATCGACGGTGACGAGATCGAGCGGCCCGTCGCTTTTGCTTTGCACGATGAGCCGCCCGTCAAGCTTCAGCGCTGTGCCGAGCATGGCTGCAAGCGCAAGCATCTCGCCCACAACGCGCGCAGCGGGTTCGGGCAAGGCGTGCGCGCTCAACGCCCGCGTCGATGTCGCGTCAAGCCGGATCAATCGCCCGCGCAAACCCGCATCGGGCAAATCGAACGGCAGAACGAAGTCGAATTCCGGATTGCTCAACGCATGCACCACGCCAGGATCGCCTTCTGCGCATGCACGCGGTTTTCGGCTTCGTCGAATACGACCGATTGCGGGCCGTCGATCACCTCGTCCGTTACTTCCTCGCCGCGATGGGCGGGCAGGCAATGCATGAAGACCGCATCCTTCGCCGCCCGCGCCATGAGCCGCGCATTGACCTGAAACGCACGCAGAAGATTGTGGCGCTTGGTCGTGTCCTGATCGCCCATCGACACCCAGGCATCGGTGACGACGCAATCGGCTTCCGTTACCGCTTTCTCCGGATTGTCGGTGAATTCGACAGCTGCGCCCGCACCCTTCGCCCAGGTGCGGATCGCTTCGCGCGGACGCAATTCGGCGGGCGTGGCCACACGCAGATTGAATCCGAAACGCGCAGCCGCATGGATCCACGAGGTGAGCACGTTGTTCGCATCGCCGCTCCACGCGACCGTGCGGCCCTTGATGGGGCCACGATGCTCCTCGAACGTCATCACATCGGCCAGCACCTGGCAGGGATGCGAAAGCTTGGTGAGGCCGTTGATGACGGGGATCGTGGAATTCGTCGCAAGCTCGCGCACCATCTCGTGATCGAGCAGGCGGATCATGACGGCATCCACATAGCGCGACAGCACGCGCGCGGTATCGGCAATCGTCTCCTCGCGCGCGAGCTGCATCTCGCTGCCCGTGAGCATGAGCGTCGAGCCGCCAAGCTGGCGCATGCCGACATCGAAGGAGATACGCGTGCGCGTGGATTGCTTGTCGAAGATGAGCGCGAGCACACGGCCTTCGAGCGGCTTGTCGGCATCGGTGGCGCCACGCGTAAGGCCGGCGCGCGCGGCTTTCCTCGTCTTCGCATCGGTCACAAGCTGCGTAAGCGTTGCGGAATCGAAATCGGCGAGATCGAGGAAATGTTTCGTTTCCCCGACCGTTTTGGGAAGCGCGTTCATGCGGCCTCCGTCGCGTGCGCGTCTTCGAATTCGGCTGCGGTTTCGGAAAGAAGCTTCATCGCCTCACGCACATGGCTTTCATCGATGATGAGCGGCGGCAGAAGCCGCATCACATTATCGCCCGCACCGACGGCCAACATGCCACGCGCACGCAGACGATCGATGAAATCGGTGTTCTTCACGCGCAGCTTGAGGCCGAGCATGAGGCCCTGCCCCCGCAATTCCTCAAACACATGCGGATAATCCGCGATGAGGCTTGCCAATTGCTGACGCAGATAATTCCCCACGCCTTGCACATGTTCGAGGAAACCGGGCGCAAGCACGACATCGAGCACCGCATTGCCCACCGCCATGCCGAGCGGATTGCCGCCGAAGGTCGTGCCATGCGTGCCGGCGATCATGCCTTTGGCGGCTTCCGCCGTCGCAAGACATGCGCCCATCGGATAGCCGCCGCCAATGCCTTTCGCGATGGCCATGATGTCGGGCGTTATGTCGGTCCACTCATGGGCGAAGAATTTGCCCGTGCGGCCGACGCCTGTCTGGATCTCGTCGAGGATGAGCAACAGCCCATGCTCGTCGCACAAACGGCGCAACGCGCGTAGGAATTCGCCCGGTGCGGGGCGCAAGCCGCCCTCGCCCTGTATGGGCTCAACCAATATCGCGGCGGTTTCGGGCGTGATCGCAGCTTCGGCCGCCTTCACATCGCCGAACGGCACCTGATCGAAGCCTTCGACCTTGGGCCCGAAGCCTTCGAGGTATTTGGGCTGTCCGCCCGCCGCAATCGCGGCCAGCGTGCGGCCGTGGAACGCGCCTTCGAATGTGACGATGCGGAAACGCTCCGCATGGCCGTTTGCGAAGTGATAGCGCCGCGCCATCTTGATCGCGCATTCGATGGCCTCGGTCCCGGAATTCGTGAAGAACACAGTGTCGGCGAAGGTACGTTCGACAAGCCGCTTGGACAGGCTCTCTTGCCCCGGCACGCGATAGAGATTGGACGTGTGCCAGAGGCGTCCCGCCTGCTCCGTCAGCGCGGCCACGAGTTTGGGATGCGCATGGCCCAGCGCATTGACCGCGATGCCGCCGCCGAAATCGAGATATCGCTCGCCACCCTCGGCGAAAAGGTAAGGCCCTTCGCCCCGGACGAATGCGACATCCGCCCGATTATAGGTTGGCAGCAAAGACGGAAACACGAGCGATCTCCTTGGGTATTCGCGCAAACAGGAAAATCCCGAAGCGGGCGGGTTTTATCCGCTGCGCCACTTTATGGGTCAAGCAAGGAGCGTGGATGGCAGCGATGCGAAAGTGGCGGACAAAGCCCTCGTTTCTGTGGACAAGGCCTGCGGAACCTCTCGCAACGCTTGTGCGCTGTCACACGACTGATACGATATGTTGTGGGCGAGGCTAGCGGGAGCGTTTGATGGGTTGGACCGACGAACGAGTGGATCAGCTGAAAACCCTCTGGACGGAGGGGCTTTCGGCCAGCCAGATCGCCCGGACGCTAGGGGGCGTCACGCGCAATGCCGTGATCGGCAAGGTGCATCGGCTGGGGCTTGCAGGTCGTGCCATGCCCACGCGCACGGACCGGCCCCGCGTGCCTTCCGCGCCTCGCGCCATGCGCGTCCATATGCCGGAGCCGCCCGTGGTGGAGGAGGATCCGCTGACGCTGGACGACGGCAATTTCGCGACCGTGCTCACGATCAATGACCGCATGTGCCGTTGGCCTATCGGCGATCCCGCGGAGAACGAATTCCATTTCTGCGGCCGGAAACCCAAGGGCGGTTCGCCTTATTGCGAGGCGCATGCGCGCAAAGCCTATCAGCCACAGCAGCCGCGCCGCGAAAAGACGCGTATGGCGGGATAATTCTTCCCATTGCGCATGGCGATGGTCTAAAGAGTCCGCATGGCAAATGTTTACGACTTTACGGCCAAGAGCTTGGACGGCAGCGATGTGCCGCTGTCCAACTTCAAGGGCGAAGTGCTTCTCATCGTCAACACGGCGAGCAAATGCGGATTCACGCCGCAATATGAGGGGCTGGAGGATCTCTACAAGAAGCTGCATCCGTCCGGTTTCTCGGTGCTCGGCTTTCCATGCAACCAATTCGGCGCGCAGGAGCCCGGCAATGAAGCGCAGATCGGCGAGTTCTGCACGCTGAATTACGGCGTGAGCTTTCCCATGTTCGCCAAGATCGATGTGAACGGCGAAGCTGCGCATCCGCTCTACAAATTCCTCAAAAAGGAACAGCCCGGCGTGCTCGGCATCCAGGGCATCAAATGGAATTTCACGAAATTCCTTGTCGACCGCGCGGGCAAAGTGGTCGAGCGTTTCGCGCCGACGACAAAGCCGGACGATCTCGAACAACCGATCAAGGCGTTGTTTTAGCCGTCCAAGAATAATTGGGTCGAAACGCCGGGCCGCGCGTTAGTTCCATGAGCGCGAAGATTTGCGGCTTGACCGCTCCCCTTCCAAGCGCGTTTCACACACAGCTGCCCTATCCCGCTCGTGCGGGTATCCGGCAAAGGAATTAATCATGTTCAAATTCAAATTATTGAATGGCGCGGCCATCGTGCTCGCATTGGCCGGTGCCTCGCTTGCGACCGCCGGCACGGCGAATGCCGCAGTGGTCGGAGTCTCGCTCGATTTCGGCAATGTCGCTTTCGGTTATCAGGACGGCTATTGGGATCGCGGCCATCGCTGGCATCATTGGCGCCGCGGCGAAATGGAGCGGTATAGGGTCGTGTCAGGTAACCATTACAATGAATGGCGGCATGACCGCGACCCCGATCAGGGCTGGCACGACAGACCGTAATTGCGGTGCTGAGAGTCAGATGAAAATCTGACTCTCAGGCATTGTTGATAAACGTCTCATCAAACGCATAACCCGCCGAACGCACCGTGCGGACGGGATCGCGCGCGTTTTCGGGATTGAGCGCCTTCCTCAGACGGCCGACATGCACATCGACCGTGCGCGCCTCAACATAGACATCCGAGCCCCACACCGCATCGAGCAATTGCTCGCGGCTGAAGACGCGGCCCGGATGCTGGATCAGATGATCGAGCAATTTGTATTCGGTGGGACCGAGATGCACTTCGGCGCCTGCGCGGCGCACGCGATGGGCGGCGCGGTCCATTTCGATATCGCCGACCACGACGACATCCTCGGCAAGGCTCGGGCGGATGCGGCGCATGACGGCCCGCAGACGCGCAAGCAATTCCGTCATCGAAAACGGCTTCGTGATGTAATCGTCCGCGCCCGTGTCGAGGCCACGGATGCGATCCGATTCCTCGCCGCGCGCCGTCAGCATGATGATCGGCACATTGCGCGTTTCCTGCCGCGAACGCAGGCGGCGGCAGACTTCGATGCCGGACAGTTGCGGCAGCATCCAGTCGAGCAGCACGAGATCCGGCGTTTCTTCGGCGGCGACAAGCAGTGCCTCTTCGCCATCCTGCGCTTCGAGCACGCGATAGCCTTCGCGTTCGAGATTGTAGCGCAGCAGCGTGACGAGCGCGCCTTCGTCTTCGGCAATGAGAACGTTCGGTTTCAGGGTCATTGTCTCCGCTCGAAGGATACGTTGGTTTCACTCGTCACATCGGCTTTGGGCCGTTCGGCGCCGAGGTGTCCGCCGCTCACCATATGATAGACGGTCTCGGCGACGTTGGTCGCATGATCGCCCGCGCGCTCGATGTTCTTGGCGACGAACAACAGATGCGCGCACAACCCGATCGTGCGCGGGTCTTCCATCATATAGGTAAGAAGCTCGCGGAACAGGCTGTTGTAGATCTCGTCGATCTCGCCATCGCGTTTCCACACGGCTGCGGCGCCCTCCGCATCGCGATGCGAATAGGAATCGAGCACCATCTTGAGCTGGCTCAAGACCTGACGCCCCATGCGCACAAGGCTCTGCGTAAGCCGGATCGGCGGTTCGCGATTGAGCACGATGGCGCGCTTGGCGATGTTCTTCGCAAGATCGCCGATGCGTTCGAGTTCGCTTGCGATCTTGATGGCGGCGAGCGTCTCGCGTAGGTCGACGGCCATGGGCTGGCGCAGCGCGAGCAGCTTCAGCGCCTGATCCTCGATGAGGTACTGCAGCTGGTCGATGCGCTTGTCATTGGCGATGACCGATTCGGCCAGTCCCGTGTCGCGGCGGCCAATAGCATCCACGGCATCGGCAAGCTCGGCCTCAGCCAAACCGCCCATTTGGGCCACGGATGTCGCAAGCGATTCAAGTTGTTCGGTGAAGGCTCTGACGGTGTGTTCGGTCATCTCTCTCGCCCCGTTGGGCCATGCTTAGCGCGGGCACGGCGATGGCTATGCGACAGGTTTATAACAATTCCATGACGGCGGCATCGGGGTTGTGGATGACTTGATCCAAAGCGGGCAAAAACACGGTAAATGTGCTGCCCGCGCCTGCCTCGCTCTCGATCTGAAGCCGCCCGTGATGGCGGTTGACGATGTGCTTGACGATG
>DATHQA010000138.1:0-2582 GCA_035483375.1 Rhizomicrobium sp.
ATGCTGACCGCCGGGCTTATGCGTCTCCGCGACACCGAGAAATTGGCGCATGCGCGCAATAGGTCCATCGAGCACGTCGAGGCATGGCACGCCGAGTTTGGCGCATTGCGTCTCAAGCTCACGCTTCAGGTCAGGATTGGCAAGCGTGAAGAACACGAGACCGGGATCGGCGGCAATATGCTGGATCGCACGCGTAAGCTGGCGCTGGCTCCTCACAAGCGAATAGGGATGCTCCCGCACCGCCACGCTTTCGAATTGCGCGAGCGCAGCCTTCGCGATCGCGTTAAGCGTTTCGCCCGTCGCATCCGACACGAGATAAAGATGAAATTCACCCACAAAAGACTCTCAATCCGTGTGTGGGCGCAGGCTTTCCGTCCACATCAGCGCCCTTCCATGGCCCAAACTGTGAGCCCAGTCCAATATCTCCCATCCTTATCCCCACCAACATTCCGAGCCGCCACCGCGGCACCCCAACAATGCCTTGAATTTCAAGACCTTGCAGCCTAGAGGTGGACCACCCACCGATCCTTCCACAGATCACAGGCCTTACATTATCTTCAGCAAAGAGTTCTTCTAAGGAGTCTGTATTGAAGGAAGAAAAGAAACTGGTTCGTGCGATGGGAGGAGAAACGCTTTCTCCTCCGCCGATCTGGTTGATGCGGCAGGCGGGCCGTTATCTTCCCGAATATCGGGCCCTGAGAGCGAAGGCCGGTTCGTTCTGGACCATGTGCATGACGCCGGACATGGCGTGCGAGATTACGTTGCAGCCGATCCGGCGGTTTGGCTTCGACGCGGCGATCATCTTCTCGGATATTCTTGTCGTGCCTGCCGCGTTGGGCGTGAAGGTGGAATTTGAGGAAAATGTCGGGCCGGTGTTGCAGCCGGTTTCGAGCATGGCCGGATTAGAAGTCGATCCGGGTAAATGGGACGGCACGCTTGCGCCGGTTTACGAGGCGTTGAGACTCACGCGTGCGCAACTAGATCCGGATACCACGCTTATCGGATTTGCGGGCGCACCGTGGACGCTTGCGACCTATATGGCCGAGGGACGCGGTTCGAGCGACCAGCGCGCGGCAAAATTGTGGTTCTATCGCGATCCACAGGGTTTCGGGCAATTGCTGGATCTGCTCGGCGACTGCGTGGTACATCATCTCGCCCGCCAAATCGAGGCGGGTGCGGATGTCATACAGATTTTCGATTCCTGGGCGAGTGGCTTGCCTGCAGCGATGTTCGAGGCCTGCGTTGTTGCGCCAACGAAGCGCGTCGTGAAGAAACTTCGTGTCATTCATCCACATGCGAAGATCATCGGTTTTCCACGCGCCGCGACGCTTGCAGGTTATGAATATTATGCGAGAGAGACGGGCGCGGATGCGATCTCTCTCGATACCTCCATGCCCATGTCGTGGGCCGCGAAAAACCTGGACATCCCGGCGCAGGGAAATCTCGATCCCATCGCGCTTCTTGCGGGCGGTGATGCGCTCAAGAGTGCAATCGACGACATTCTGGAAGCGATGCGCGGCAAGCCTTTCATCTTCAATCTCGGCCATGGCGTGTTGCAGGAGACACCGCCTGAGCATGTGGCCGAACTTATCGCGCGTGTGAGGCGTGCGTGAAACTCGGCATTGTGCTGTTCAATCTTGGTGGGCCGGATAGGTCCGAAGCGATCAAGCCGTTTTTGCGCAATCTGTTCTCCGATCCTGCGATCATCCGCTTGCCTGCGCCGCTGCGGCTGCCGCTTGCACGATTCATCGCAAGCCGACGCGCGCCCATCGCGCATGAGATCTATGCGAAGATCGGCGGCCGTTCGCCCATTCTTGAAGAGACCGAGGCGCAAGGACGCGCGCTCGAGCAATCACTGACCGCGCGAGGCCACGAGGTGAAAAGTTTCATCGCGATGCGCTACACGAAACCCTTCGCAGAAGATGCGGCACGCGACTTACGCGCCTGGAAGCCGGATAGGACCGTTCTGCTGCCGCTTTATCCGCAGTTCTCAACGACGAGTTCTGGTTCGTCGCTGACGGCTTGGCGCAAGGCCAATCCCGGTGCGCATGAATCGCGTGTGTGCTGTTACCCGGGAAGCGAAGGATTCATCGACACGCAGGCGGCCCTCGTTCGCGAGGCTTTCGCGAAAACGAGGCCGAACACGCAATATCGCTTGCTGCTGTCGGCGCATGGTTTGCCGAAACGCATTGCGGAGCGCGGCGATCCCTATCAATGGCAGGTCGAGCAGACGGCCACAGCGATTGTGGAAAGACTGGAGATGGAAAATCTCGATTGGCGCGTGTGCTATCAAAGCCGTGTCGGGCGGCTCGCTTGGCTCGAACCGGCGACGGACGCGGAAATCAAGCGCGCGGGCGCCGAAGGCAAAGGCATCATCATCGCGCCCATCGCGTTCGTGTCGGAGCACTCCGAGACGCTTGTCGAACTCGATATCGAATATGCAAAGCTTGCACGGGAATCAGGTGTGCCGGACTATCTGCGCGTGCCGACGGTGGGTATTCAAAGCGAATTCATCGGCGCGCTTGCCGATCTTGTCGAACGTGCAGCCAGGAGCAATGCGCCCGTCACATGCGGCGCGGGCA
>DATHQA010000139.1:0-21233 GCA_035483375.1 Rhizomicrobium sp.
TCCTCAGCCGCACCGTGCTGCTCGTGGACGACGACGCGCGCAACATCTTTGCGCTTTCGAGCGTGCTGGAGCGGCGCGGCATGCGCGTGCTGACGGCGACGACGGGCAAGGAAGCGGTTCAGCTTGTCGAATCCGATCCGGAAATCGCGATCGTGCTTATGGATATCATGATGCCCGAGATGGACGGTTATCAGACCACGCAAGCCATCCGCAGCAATCCGGCCTATCGCCGCCTGCCCATCATCGCGTTGACGGCGAAAGCGATGAAGGGCGACCGCGAAAAATGCCTGGAGGCCGGCGCATCCGATTATCTCGCGAAGCCCGTGAATACGGAGCAACTCCTGTCCGCGCTGCGCATGTGGTTGCACCGCTAAAGGCTGGTCATGGAAGAGCCGCACGAGAAAATCAACATTCTGCTGGTGGACGACCAGCCGGCGAAGCTCATCAGCTATGACGTGATGCTCAGCGAGCTCAATGAGAACATCATCAAGGCGTCTTCTGCGCGCGAAGCATTTGAGCATCTGCTGAAGAACGATATCGCCGTCCTGCTCGTGGATGTCTGCATGCCGGAGCTGGATGGTTTCGAACTCGCGGCGATGATTCGCGAACATCCGCGCTTCCAGAAAACCGCGATCATCTTCGTTTCCGCGATTCATATGGCCGATGACGATCGTTTGCGCGGCTATCGCATGGGCGCGGTCGATTACATGCCGGTGCCCGTCGTGCCGGATATCCTGCGCGCGAAGGTGAAAGTGTTTGCCGAGCTTTATCGCAAGACGCGACAATTGGAGCAGCTCAATTCCGAACTCGAACGCCGCGTCATCGAACGCACCGCAGAGCTTGAGGCGTCGAACGCCCGGCTCACCGAAAGCGAAAAACGCCGCAGCATGGCGCTCACCGCGGGCCGCATGGGCGCGTGGGATTGGGATCTGGAATCGGATACGCTGCATTGGAACGATGAGCATTTCCGCATTATCGCCGCCGATCCGGAGACGTTCCGCATTTCGGTGGAGACAATCCGCCCGCTTGTGTATCCCGATGACTGGAAACTGTTCGAGCGTGTTCTGGCCGAGGCGCGCGGCGGCAAGCACTCGTTCCAGTTCGAAGTGCGCTTCAAGCGCCTCGATGGCGAGAAGCGTTGGTGCATCATCACGGCGGCTGCGAGTTTCGATGGCGCGGGCAGGCTCACGCGGCTAAGCGGCGTCACATCGGACATCACGGAACGCAAGGAAGCGGAGGAGCGGCACGCGCTGCTTGCGCGCGAGGTCGATCATCGCGCCAAGAATGCACTCGCCCTCGTCCAATCCATTTTGCGGCTCACGCGCGCGGGAAGCATGGAAGCGTATACGGAAGCCGTGGAAGGGCGCATCGCGGCGCTGAGCCACGCGCATACGCTGCTCTCCGAATCCCGCTGGCAGGGCGCCGATCTACGCAAGCTCGTCTTCGATGAACTCGCGCCCTACGAAAAGGCCGACCTTATCGTCATCGATGGACCGCCCATCACGCTCAATCCGGCGACGGCGCAATGCTTCGCGCTTGTGCTACATGAGCTTGCGACGAATTCGGCGAAATATGGCTCGCTTTCCACCGATGCGGGCAAGCTGTCCGTTGCTTGGGCGCAAAGCGGAAATGACATCAATATCATGTGGACCGAGAGCGACGGCCCTTCAACGGAAGCGCCGAAGCGCCGCGGTTTCGGCCTCAAGGTCATCACGGCGACGGTCGAAGGCCAGTTGCGCGGCAAGGTCGAACTCGATTGGCGCGCGAGCGGACTTTGCTGCCGCATCGCTATTCCGGGCGAAGCAAAATCCGAAACGACCAATGGCCACGTCCCCGAGAGTATTGAACGTCCTCAGTCGTCGGGCGCACGCAAGCCCGTGCTGCTTGTCGAAGACGAAGTAATTGTCGGCCTCGCGCTGAAAGACGCGCTTATCGAAATCGGCCTCGATGCCATCGGACCCTACGGCAATGTGCGCGATGTGATGGCGGCCGTTCGCGCCAACGACCTCGCAGCCGCAATCCTCGACGTCAATCTCGGCGGTGAAACGGTTTACGAAGTGGCCGAGCTTCTCACCAATCGGCATGTGCCATTTATCTTCGTCACGGGGTATGACCGCGAAAGCATCGATGCGCGGTTCCGGAATGTACCGCTGCTGCGCAAGCCCGTGGATCATGACGATCTCGCGCGGATTCTGCGTGACCGCATCTTGACGGATTCGGATTTCTCCAACGTCTCGCTCGACTACAGAGAGCCCTTGCATCAGCATGCCTAAACAAAAAGCGCAACGGCCCCGGCGAGCGACTGCCGGGGCCGTGCATGCGATCAACGGGGTGTCAGGTCAGCCGCCGGTGATCGAACCCGCCGTGCAGGCGCCTTGGCCTTTCTGGTTGATACGCAGATTGAGGCTCGCCAACGCGGAATTGAAGAACGTCTGCAGGACGGCCTTGCGCCAATTCGCGGGTAACGGACTGGAACCAGCCGAATTCAGCAAACCCGTGTTCTTGGCAGCGATGAGATTGTTGCTATAAAACCATATCATGAAGCCGTCGACGACCTTAAATCTATTCGCCGTGCTGTAGCAGCTGTAGACCAACGCATTTGCCGTACCCGTGATCGGATAAGAACGCGGCGCGACCGGATCGGCGATATACGAGCTTTTCAAATTGGGCTGCACCCAATCCTGCGGATTGGCGCGCAGACCATTCGTCGTAACGCTCGCGTCATATGTGCCATCCGCGTCGCTCTGCGGCGGCAATTGCGAAGCGAATGCCGCAAGCGCGCCTGCGGCTGTCGGCGCGACCCACTGATTATTATGGTTTTGCAGCGTCGCGGTGTTGAGGCCATACGTGTTCGCACCCGTGCTGAGTACTGCGGGCAATGCGAGATCCACGCCCGTGTAACCTATGCGTCCTTGCGTGATCGATGTCGTGTTCGTATCGGGCGTGCGCGTGAACGCAACATATTCCGCAACGCCGTCTGCACCATTCGCCACGGTGAATTTACCGACCGTTTCACCCGAAGGCGGCGGATTGCTGCCGCTGCCTTTGACATAAGTCGCGCCGATTAAGGTGGACGGCAAAGTGGACGCCGCATCGGGATATTGGTTCGTGACGCCTCCCGTGTACGTGACGCCGCCGCAAACGGCAGCGAGATGGCGCGAAAACACATTTGTCGCGCCCGCGCTGTCGCTGCGCCCTACGATCTGCAACGGCACGCTCCAGGATTTCGCGGGCGTGGGATCGGATGGATCTTCGAAGGAAACACCGCCATTCAATTTCTTCAGCGCGGGATCGTTCCAATCGACGATCTGGCCGTTGAAAACCTGGCACAGCGTCGCGACATTAAGTTTAAGGCCGCCGCTGCCATCGGCGCGCGGCGTATGAATGTTGAGCTTGTATTCCGTGACGGTGCCTGAGTTATAGACCTTCTTGTAAACGGGATCGTACACGATCGCCACGGGCGCGATGATGGCGGGCACCTGCACAAGCGCGCCATAATATTGTGAGGGATTGGCGATCTGACCGGCCCCCGGCGTGACGCCCGGCGCCACAACCGTCAAGCCGACATGGCCGCCGCTGCCGCCCGCATTGTAGATCGACACGTCATTCGCATCGAGCGCGGTTTCGGAAAACGAGAACTGCACGGTCGGCGATGCCCACGCGCTCGGCGTAACGCCGAGGCGCGTAATGTCATGCGCGTAAATCGACTTGATGCCGTTGCCCGAATTCTCCGAAAGATAATTCAGCGAGCTTTTGCCGCTCGTTTCGAAATGCGCTGTCGAGCAGTCCTGCGCGGCTGCGCCCGTGTAATTGAACGGTGCCGGGTTGTCGACGACAGGCGTTGTGCTGCCCAGCGGATTGCCGGTCGCGATGTAGAGATCTGTCTCGTTGCCATAGCAATCCGCCGCCTGCCACAGTTCCTCCGCGACGAGGGCGGCGCCGCCCCCGAACACATTGGTCAGCGTGGATGGCGCGGCGGCATTCGCCGAGCCCGCGAGCAGCATCGCGGCCGTCAGGCTCGCAAGACTGGTCGCCACAGAATATTTCAATATTATCATGTACTTCTCCTTGGGTTGAACGTTCGCGCTGAAACTCGACTATTTTGATAGAGTCAATAGCATTAAGAGGCGCGCGAGCCGCCTGAATTTTTCCTGAACTTATTGTTGCAGTGGCCAAAGGCGCGCTTAAACGGACTCGCTGTCGAACGCGTAACCGGCCGAACGCACGGTACGGATGACGCATTCGGCGCCAGGAACACGCAATGCCCGACGAAGGCGTAAAATATGCACGTCGATGGTGCGGGAATCGACATAAATACCCGCGCCCCACACGGACTCGATCAATTGCTCGCGGCTATAGACGCGACCGGGTCGCTGCAGCAATTGACTGAGAAGCTTGAACTCGGTGGGACCGAGATGGATTTTCCGCCCACCGCGCCGCACGCGATGTTCTGCGCGGTCGAGTTCCAGATCGCCGATGCGGATCACGTCTTCGACAAGGCCGGGCGAAACGCGCTTGAGCACCGCGCGTAACCGCGCCGTCAACTCGCTCACCGAAAACGGCTTGACGATATAATCGTCTGCGCCCGCTTCGAAGCCGCGCAAACGATCGGCCTCCTCGCCGCGCGTCGTGAGCATGAGGATCGGCATTTTGCGCGTTTCGCTTTCGCTACGCAGCATGCGGCACACATCGAGCCCCGAAAGCTTCGGTAACACCCATTCGAGCAACAGGATGTCGGGAGGGTCGTCTTCGATAAGGCGTAGCGCTTCCTCGCCGTCATAGGACGCGCGCGCGCGATAGCCTTCGCGTTCAAGATGGCTGCTCACGAGCGCAAGGGATGCGCGATCGTGATCTACGAGCAACACACTGGGCTTCAGAACGTCAAAGTCGCTGCCCACCCTTGGCTCCCGCGAACACGGCTCGAGACGACCTACGCCGCGGCCGGACACGATTCCATATATACTCTATCTATTTAGTAGTGTATAAGCTCAAGCCCGTCAAGCCTCAATTTCCCGGTCAGGCGGTTTTCAGGAGATAGCGGAATTCTCGGTCTGGGATGCCGTAATGATCGAGCATGCGCGTGAGGTGCTCGATATGGCGCCAGGAGAAATATTCCGCGCCCCTGCCCTCCACACCGCGATTGAAGCGATGCTGCTCGCGCTCACCCCATGTGGATTCAACGGCACGCTTGCATGTCTCAAGCGTGCGCATGAGGCCGGCATGATCCAGTGCTTGCGCCAAACCCCGCGCGGGCTCACGCAAGAAGTCTCCATAGTTTAGCACGCAGATCCGTTCGGGCTGCTCGCGCGCGTAGTCGAGCCATGTCGCGAAATAACCCGCATACCATGGCCCGATGATGTCAATGAGATAATCTGCCTTGCGTTCGCGCGAGAATTCGAGAAACGCGGATGGAATGACGCAATTCAAACCGTCCTTGCGCGCAATATGATCGTTCTCGAGCATGTCCCAATAGGATGCGAGCATGTCCGGGATCGGCCGCAGCATGATGATGGGCTTCAGGTCGAACGCTTCCAAGAACCGCCTATTGCCGGGCAGTGCCTGCATATGCACATGCGTGACAAGCGGGCCCTCACACAATCCGCCCGCATAATAAGACAAGAATATCGGCAGATAGGGCTGCGCATCGCGGCAACCTTGCGCATGCACGATACGCACAAGCTGCCCGCCTACTGCCTCGATCGCGGCGGAGCGCAAGAAAGTACCCGCCGCCTTTGGCGGAAACGCGAAGATGATGGCGGGCCTGCGCGCACCGAGACCGCGCAGATACTCGCCGTAAGCGCCGGAGAACGTGCCGTCATTATCCGGCTGCGCGAAAGCGGCGCTGACGACCGTCTCGTCCAAAGCGGGGCACATGGAAATAGCTCAGAAGCGACGCAGGCAATGCTAGTGGGCCGGATCAGGTCAAGGATTGTCGGCTTCGGTTTCTGTTCGTCTTCGCGCATATCGCTTGCGACAAACACATACAAGGTGAAGGAGATGTAACGCGCAAGTCATTCAATGGTTTAATTTGCCAACCACAGCGCAAATCAAACCAGTCAGTGTAAAGCATATACTGCCCCAGGATACGCCAAGCACGAGCACGCATCGCGCGACATTATCAGGACCGTAATAAACCGGAACGCGATCGCCGACATGAAAAAGTTCGACATCGAGCGGAGAATTATCGCGACCGGATGTGATCTTGCCGCGATAATCCGTGACGCGCGCCCGTGATCCCGACCACGAACGAGATGACACCGAACACCAACCGCCATCTTGCGGACGAAATTGTGCGAACGCGACACATGAAGAACAACGCTGGCGCCGGAATGACCTTTGAGCACGTAACGGGTTTCCTCTCCGAAGTCGGCGGCGCCTATGTCGACGCCCGGGTCGGACAACTCTCGTCTAAGAAGCCCGGTCACAGCCAGTCTTTTAGATAATCGGAAAGAGTGGGACTGTCGCGTTCGATGCTGATGCCGACTGCAGCTGGATATGGATTTGACGCGGCGTGATCGTTTATGAGAAAGCGTCGGCCGTGGCGGCAATTCATGATCAACGCGTGCGGATTGAGGCCGAGCTTTTGAAGCGCCTGTTCCGTTTTGCGGCGATAGATATCGGGGCGCGCCGTAATGAATACAAGCTGCGCGCCTTGCTCCTGCCACGCCCGTAAGGTTGCGACGTTTTCTTCGATCGGAATATCTTCGTCGCTCCAAAACGGCGCGAAATAGGCGCTATGGTTTTGAAATACCACGCCATCCAAGTCGGTAAAGATGCTGCCGCGCGTGCGCACATGGCGGCGCCAGTCTTCCGCGGTTCCAACGTCCACCAGATTGGAAACGAAAAGCGGCGCGACAACCAATCCGTTCGTGATCGCACGGTTGACGACATGGGACACAAAGATCTCGCCGCTTTCATACGCATCGGACAGCACGCGGAATGTTTCGGCGTAGATATTCGTATCCGGAAATCCGTAGAGGCCGACGCTCACATAATTGGACGCGAGACTTTTCTCCACCATTCCAACGATGAGGCCGTTGTCGTTGACGACCGCAAAACTTTTCCCTCCGACATTGCTCATTTGCGGCGTTGCGCGAACGTCACACACCGCGACGAATCCGGGTGCGGACGACGGAACGGCATCGAAAAAACTGTCTGCATCTTTGATCGCAAATGCGCCGGAAACGGCACTGCGCCGGATCATTTCGGCGACCGTGTCGGCTGGTCCGCGCGTATCGTGACCCAGTATCAAGACTTCGGTGTCGGGCCCGAGGGCACGTTCGACAAGGGCAGCCGCTGCGTAACGTTCTTCGTGATCTCTTCGAACGGCTACAATAGTCCGTGCATAGAGTTCGAGGGAAACGCTATTGGCGGCTCTGGCAAGCGCCAACTGGCCATCGGGGAGCGTGAGCATCCATTTCGGGGGGACGCCGGGGTATCGACTCGATTTACCTGCGCAAGGCAGAAGCAGGGTCTTGCTCATGTCCGCTGCCAAATCCGCAGAAAAACAAAAGGAGGAGTCCTAGCGTCAGTAATAGAAGATAGTTAACTGGCCATCAATACTGCTTAAAACCATGCTTACCCCATTGAATGAGGCTTTTATAATGGCGTTCCCGAAGGCGGAAGCTAGCGAACAGGTTTTGGCTTTGGTTGGTGGGCCCGGAGGGATTCGAACCCCCGACCAAGCCGTTATGAGCGGCCGGCTCTAACCAGGCTGAGCTACAGGCCCCACCGGCAGCCTCCTTAGCAGATTTCTCAGGCCAGCAAATTCTCCTTTTGGCCTCGGCGGCGCCGCCATTTCGCCGCGCGGGGCGCTAGAATGGGCCGATTTTCGGGAGGAATTGACAATGATCCAGACTCATAACGCCATCGGCGCCGCGGCCTTGGCGGGCGCACTTGCGATGGCTTGCGCAGCCCATGCCGACCCCACGAACCTACATATCCTGACAGTTTCCGGCCAAGGCGAGGCGCACGGCGTGCCCGATGAGGCGCAGCTTTCGGCGGGCGTCGTCACCCAAGCCAAGACGGCGGCCGCCGCACTCGCCGCCAATTCGCGCGCGATGAATGATGTCTTCGCGGCCATCCGCAAAATCGGCGTGCCGGAGAAATCGATCCGCACGTCCAACTTCGCAGTCTCACCGCAATATGCGCCCTATCGCAGCAATGGCGCGGACGACAACGCGCAGCGCATCATCGGTTATCAGGTCTCAAACCAAGTGACTGTCATCCTCGACGATGTGTCGAAGGTTGGGCCAACACTCGATGCCCTCGTCTCCTCCGGCGCGAACCAGGCGAACAGCATCGGCTTCGGCATTCGCGATCAGAAACCGCTACTCGAACAGGCGCGCGCCGATGCCGTGAAGGACGCGATGGCGCGTGCACAAACGCTTGCGAGAGCAGCGGACGTTACGCTCGGTCCAATTCTTTCCATTCAGGAAGATAGCGGCGGATATGAGCGCCCTATCATGGCCGGCAAAATGGCCTTTGCAGCTGCCGCACCATCGCCTATCGCCGCCGGCGAAGATACAATCAACGCCGGCGTGACGATGAGCTGGGAGATCAAGTGATTACTTTTTCTCCAGCGCCTCAATCTGATCCATGATGCGGTTCATGCGTGCGATGAGCGCTTCGTAAGGCGCGGGCGTCGCCATATCGAGGCCCGCTTTCTTGTAAAGCGTGTAGGGATAATCAGAACCGCCCGCTTTCAGCATCGCGATGAATCGGTCGCGCGCGGGCTTGCCTTCATGCTCTATCGCATCGGTGAATTGGGCAGCACCGGCCATCGATGTCGCATATTGATAGACATAGAAGCCGTAATAGAAATGCGGGATGAACGCCCATTCCACGCAATAGGCGGGATCGATCTTCATCACGCCCTGCGCATCGCCGTGATATTTCTTGAGCAGGTCGCAATAGATCTGCGTCATGCGCTCGCCGGAAAGAGTCGCGCCCTTCTCGATTTCTTCATGGATTGCAAGCTGGAATTCCGCGAACATCGTCTGCCGGAAGAACGTGGCGCGGATCAACTCCAGTCCCTGTCCGAGATAGAAAAGCTTCTCCTGCTTGTTCTTCGCATGCGCCACCATGTAATCGTTGAGCAACATCTCGTTGGAGATCGAGGCTGTCTCCGCGACGAAAGTGGAATAATTCGAATTGTCGAAATTCTGCGTTTCGTCATCGAGAAGCGTATGAACGGCATGGCCCCATTCATGCGCGAAGGCCGATAGCGCCTCGTAATCGCTGTTGTAATTCAGCAGCAAATACGGATGCACGTCGTATGCAGAGCCCTGCATGTAAGCGCCGGAATATTCATTGTCGTGGTGATAGACATTCATCCAATGGCCCGCAAAGCCGCGCTTCAGCAAGCCTTCATATTCCGGCCCATAAACGGATGTAGCGCCAAGCGTCAGGCGTTTCGCATCTTCCACATCGAAATGCGGCGGCTGCGCAAGACCGAAAACCGGCACATAAATATCGTAGTAACGCAGGTCATCCGTGATGCCCAATGCCTTCTTGCGAAGCTTCAAATAGCGATACATCGTAGGCAGGTTCTTGTTCGCCTCCGACACGAGCATGCGATAGACACTTTCCGGCATGTTGTCGGCGAAGGTCGCGGCGGCGAGCGAGTTGGGGAAGCGGCGCACCTTCGCCTGATAGACCTCACCCATCACCTGCGTCGTCAATGTAGCGCCGAATGTCGCTTCATGGCTTTTCCAAACAGGCCAGAACGTATCGAATACCTTTTTGCGATCGTCGCGGTTGGTGACTTGGCGATATTTCTCATAAGCCGCATCGTCGAGTGTTTTGACGACCGTGCCGTCCGAAAGCGTAAGCGAGGGGAACGGCAATTCACCATTGGCAAGCTGCGAATAGATCGCGTCGGGCTGATTGAGGACATCGCCTGCGCCCGCCAGCACCGTTTCCGCTTCATCGCCCAGCGTGTGGGGCGCGGAACGCAGCGTGTTGTCCAGGAAGAATGCGAAGCGCTTGGTCAACTCCGGCGATTGCTGTTCGAATGCATGCACCTTGTCCGCGCCGACGGAGAGGATTTCCGGCGCCAGCCACGCGGTCTTTTCGCCCACTTCAGTGCCGAGTGCGTTGGCAGCCTGTCTGCGTTCTTGATTGACGGATATTTTAAGATTCTCATCGCCCTTTAACCCTGCATAAACCTGCAGGCGATTTGTTTCCCGTTGCACATCGCTGATGGCTGAGAGCGCCGCCAACATCGACTCCGCGCTCTTGCCGAGCGTGCCTTTATATTTGTCGAGTGCATCGGCTTGCGCTTTGATCTTGTCGTGCGCGGCCGTCCACGCTTCGGGCGTCGGATAGATTTCTGTCAAATCCCACATGTAAGCAGGATTATCGGCATCGGGCGGCGCGGTCGTATCGGCGGCGAAAACAGGCGCCGCAAAAGCGGCAGTGCAAAGCAGGACCGTGGCAAGACGCGCGCGAACCGAAATCATGCGAAATTCCCCTGGAAAATGAGCGCATGAAACCTAGCGCCCAATCCACGCAAACCCAACGGGTTTTCCATCACGAGACCGTGCGTGTCTCTACGGAATGGAACATAGAAGGAACAATTTTGAGGATGGCGCGAGAGCCCTTATTGATGATGCGGCGCACAACACGGGAGAACGGATGATCCGCATATTCACATTGGCGATAGCGATTGGTCTGGCGACGATTGGCGGTGCTGCTGCCGTGCCCGCACCCAAATTGCACATCGCAGCGCTCAACGAATTGGCGACGCCGCTGCCCATTCCCTATAACGAATCCGCAAACGCCGATGCGGATGTGGCAGCCGCGAAGGCGCGCGCGCAAGCGAGCGGCAAATTGCTGCTCATCGATCTCGGCGGCAATTGGTGCGGCGATTGTCGCGTGCTCGCGGGCATCATGGCACTGCCGGAAATGAAAACGTTCATGGATACGCATTATGTCATGGTCGCTGTCGATGTCGGCCGCTTCAATCGCAACCTGCAGGTGCCCGCACATTACGGCATTACACACCGTCTTGAAGGCGTGCCGAGCGTGCTTGTCGTCGATCCTGCGAGCGACACGCTTATCAACGCCGGACATGTTGCGGCGTTGGCCGATGCGCGTTCGATGACGCCGCAAGCCATCGCCGATTGGTTTGCGCAATGGGCACGTTGATGCCGGGCACGATCCACCTGCGCCGCATCGGTGCGCATATTGCGTTATTGCAGATCGACAATCCGCCGGCGAATTCGCTCGGCGATGCGATGCGAAAATTGTTCCTCGAACAACTCGACGTGCTGGAAAGCGATCTTTCGATCCGTGCGATTGTTCTGACGGGCACCGGCAAATCCTTTTGCAGCGGCGACGATCTGAAGGAACAAGAGATCGCTGCAACAGTGCCGGAATCCATACGCAATGCGCGCCTCGCCGATTTCGCGAATATGCTGATACGCGTGGAATCTTTCCGCGTGCCCGTCATCGCTGCGATCAACGGCTGGTGTGTCGGCGGTGGATTGGAATTGGCGATTTGTTGCGACATCCGCGTTGCCTCGACCGAGGCACGTTTTGTTTGCGCGGGCGTCAATGTCGGATTGATCGCATCGGCCTATCGTTTGCCGCGTCTCATCGGCGTTGCGCGCGCGAAACATATGTTGCTCACTGGCTCACCGTTCGATGCCCAAAGCGTGGAGCGTTTCGGATTGGTGACGGCGTTGTATGCGCCGGAAGATCTCGAACGCGAGGCGATCGCGCTTGCCGAACGCGTTGCATCGCGCGCGCCGCTTTCAGTAGAGGCGACGAAGCGCATGGCGTCTTCCGCCATCGATCACGCGCCACAGGACATAGCGAAACCGTTCGCGGAGGAACTATACCGCCTCGCGCAAAGCGCCGATCACCGTGCGGCACTCGCGGCGTTTCGCGAGAAACAGGAACCGAAATTTGAACGGAAGTGATTTATGACGCGGTCGCGCTCGTCACCGGCTGTTCGCGGTAAACCTCAGGCAGCAATTTCTTCAGATTGGCGATCTTCGGCAGATCGTTGAAGACGATATAAGGATAGCCGGGATTGCGCACGAGAAAATCCTGGTGGTACGCCTCCGCCGGATAAAACGCCGTCAGCGCATCGACGCGCGTGACAATCGGTTGCGAAAACGAATGCCACACGCCGAGCTGCGCGATATAGGCTTTCGCGATACGCTCTTGATCGGGATTCGCATAGAAGATATCGGAACGGTAATTCGAACCGTTATCCGGCCCCTGCCTGTTCAACTCCGTCGGATCGTGCGCGACGGAGAAAAACACGCGCAAAAGCTGACCATAGGTGATCTCATGCGGATCGTATTTGATCTGCACGGATTCCGCGTGACCTGTGTCGCCTTCGCTGACGATTTCATAATGCGCCGTATTCGCTTCGCCACCGGAATATCCAGCAAGCACCTGCTTGACGCCTTTCACATGCTCGAACACGCCTTGCACGCCCCAGAAACATCCACCCGCGAACACCGCTGTTTCAAAACCGCCGCCGGACGGCTTTTCATCGGCCTTAGGCGCAGGCAAAGCGCGCGGAGGTTCGTCGGCATGCGCCGTCACGAACAAGATCGCAGCAAGGATGGGCACAATCGCGAACGCAGCGCCAAGACGGCGCAATAGCGAAAAGACGTTCGAACGGTCCGACATGGAATTCTCTTTCCTTACGCTCGCGGCACGAAATGCAGCGACGCGGAATTCATGCAATAGCGCAAACCCGTCGGCTTCGGCCCATCATCGAATACGTGGCCCAGATGCGCATCGCAACGTTTGCACGAAATCGCAATGCGCTCCATGAAAAGAGTTTCATCCTTTATCGTCACAACGTTTTTCTGTGAGATCGGCTGCCAGAAACTCGGCCAGCCCGTGCCGGATTCGAATTTCGTGTTGGAATCGAACAGCGCCGTATCGCAGCAGATGCAGCGATAAAGCCCCGAAGCGTGATTGTTCCAATAGGTGCCGGTGAAGGCCCGCTCCGTGCTTGCATGCCGCGTGACATCGTAAGATTCCGGCGAAAGCTGCGCGCGCCATTGCGCATCGCTCTTCACGACTTTCGCGACCGTCGCGGTGCCAAGGCTTTTGCCCGCCTTGTCGAAATTCTCGATGCTGACCTGATCCGGCGCGGCATGGGCAGGAAGCGCGGCACCTATGACAAACCCGCCCCCCATCATCATGAAGGCGCGGCGGCTGAAATCCACAGAGTGGGCCAGCACCGAGGATTTTGACGTCTGCATAAGCCGCTCCGGACCGTTCCTTCACGCAAATAGGTACGATGTTCGCGGCCCGCCAGTTCAACAGCGGATCACATTCCCGTCAGCAGAAAGGCGGATTTACGATTGGAGCGGGCGAGGCGAATCGAACGCCCGACCCTAACCTTGGCAAGGTTATGCTCTACCCCTGAGCTACGCCCGCGATCCAAGCGAACGGGGGTTATTGCCTAGGAAGGACCAAGTTTCAATAGGGCTTAGGCCGTGGGAACCTTGGCCGGCGGCACGAGCCGCTCGAAAACCGTCCCGGCCCGCGTTTGGGCCTGCAAAAGCAGGCTTTCCAGCGCCGGAAAATCCACACATCCGCCCGCCCGGGCGAGCAATGCCTTGAGGCCTGCCGAAGCGGTGGCGGCATCGAGCGTCTCGTCAAGCGCGATGCGTAAGACCTGCATCAGCGCGCCTTGAAGCCGGGCAGCGGCGATGAGCGCTTCGGCATCGTCGGACGCCAGAACGCCCGCAACCTGCAATTTGCCGAGCGCCGCAACCGTATTCACATCGAAAAGCGGGGTGCGTTGTTCGCGCAATTGGAGGGCTTGCGCCGCGAATTCGATATCCACGAGTCCGCCGCGCGTATATTTCAGATCCCACGGATTCTTGCCGGGATATTGCTGCGCGATACGCTCGCGCATTTCGCGCACGTCTTTGAGAAGTTCGGATTTGTCGTTCGGCGCGGTCAGGGCCGCTTGCATCACCGCTTCGATATTCGTGCGCAATACATCTGGTGCAAGAACGATGCGCGCTCGCGTAAGCGCCATGCGTTCCCATGTCCATGCTTCGCCGCTGTGATAACGCATGAAAGATTCCAGGCTGACCGCGACGGGACCTTTGTTTCCCGTGGGACGCAAGCGCATATCGACTTCGTACAACCCACCTTCGGCCGTGAGCGTCGTCAGCGCGGAGATGAACCGTTGCGCCAATCGCGCATAAAAAAGCGGAACGGGAAGCGGCTTCGCGCCAATCGTCGATTCAACATTTGCAGGTGCGTCGTAGACAAAAATGAGATCGAGGTCGGACGCAGCCGTCATCTCGCGGCCGCCCAATTTGCCCATCGCGACAACGGCGAACGCGCCTCCCGGCACTTTGCCGGATGTGATCGCAAATTCCTCCTCGACAACGGAGAGCAATTTCACAATCACGGTTTCCGCGACGCGGGTGAATGCAAGCGCGGCAATGTCCGCGCCGATTTTCCCGTCGATGATTTGAACACCGACGCGGAAGATCTGTTCTTTCGCAAATCGCCGAACCGTATCGAGCGCGGCTTCATAGGATTTCGCTGCGCCAAGCTGCTCCGCGAGCGTCGAATCGAGCCATTCCTGCGACGGAAGCTCCCCAAGAAATCCCGCATCCATAAGCGCATCGAGCGTGGCAGGCGTGCGGGAAAGATGGGTTGCGAGACGCGGCGCAGACCCCGCAATTTCCGCGATCAATCGGAGCAAATGCGGATTGGCGCGCAGCAACGAAAACAATTGTATGCCGCCCGGCAGCGCACTCAGGAAACGATCGAATTGCGCGAATGCCGCATCGGGATCGGCGGTCTTCGCAAGCGCCTCGAGCAATGCCGGATGCAAGGCCGTCAACAATTCCCGCGCACGCGGGCTGCGCATGGCGCGAACACGGCCATGATGCCATCCGCGGATCGCTGCCGAAACATGATGCGCGTCGCGATATCCCATGCGCGTCAAAGTTTCGAGCGTCTCGGGATCGTCCTCGACGCCGGTGAAAACGAGGCTTCCGCTTCCCGTGGAAAGCGATGCCTCATGTTCGAACAAGCGCCCATAGTGTTCCGCCACGGTTTGAAGGCGTTGCGTCAGCACAGCACGGAAATCCGCGACATTCGCAAAGCCTGCAAAGCAGGCGACATTGGCGATTTCTTCTTCCGTTTTGGGGATCGAATGCGTTTGCTCGTCGTCGATCATCTGCAAACGATGTTCGAGATGGCGCAGGAAGAGATAGGCTTCCGCCAATTCGTCTTCTGTGGCTTTGGCGATAAGTCCGCGTTGCTGTAACGCCGAAAGCGCCGCCAGCGTGGATGCGGAACGCAGTGCAGCGTTTCGCCCACCTGCGATGAGTTGCTGCGTCTGCACGAAAAATTCGATTTCGCGGATGCCGCCGCGGCCCAGCTTTATGTTGTGACCGGCAACCGCGATCTTGCCATGGCCTTCATGCGCGTGGATTTGCCGCTTGATGGAATGGATGTCCTGAATGGCCGCATAATCGAGGTTTTTCCGCCATACGAATGGTTCAAGCGTTTTGAGGAATTGTAGTCCCGCCTCGACATCGCCGGCGCACACGCGCGCCTTGATCATCGCTGCGCGTTCCCAATTCTGCCCCATGCCTTCGTAATATGCTTCGGCGGCGTCGGTCGAAATCGCGACCTGCGTCGCGCCCGCATCGGGCCGCAAACGCAGATCGACGCGAAAGACATAGCCGTCCGCGGTGATCTCTCCGATAAGCCTGACCAATTCTTTCACGACATCGACCGCGGCACCTCTTTGATCCTCGCGCTTGCGGAATGGGAATTTCTCTGCGTCGTAGAAAATAACGAGATCGATATCGCTCGAATAATTGAGTTCGAAGGCGCCATATTTGCCCATCGCAAGAACGAAAATGCCCGCCGAGGCTTCTAACTTTTCGGGATCGCGTTCATCATGTCCCGCGCGAATGGCTGCTTGCACGAGCGCAAATCGCAAAGCGCTTCGCACGCAAACATCGGCGAAGTTCGTGAGCGCTTTCGTGACGCTCTTAACGTCCCAAATGTTCCCAATATCGGCGAGCGCGATACAGAGCGCCGCCCGTCTCTTCGCGCGACGCAAGATCGCCATTGCGGCATCCACATCCTCCGCGCGCGAAGCGCTCGCAGCATCGGCTTCGATGACGGACAGGGCGCATTCCGGCGAGATATTCGATAGCCGGTTCAGAAATTCGTGTTCGCGCGACGCGAGCCGGGAAAGAAACGGACTGTTTCCGAACGCGGAATCCAACAGCGTTTTGAACTGGCCTTCCGGCATGAAACCGGATTCGGCCTTGGCCAATGCTTCGGATATGCGCGCAGCACGCGCCGCATCGTAAGAAATCGGAAAAGGGCCCGGCGCTTGCGCGAATATCTGCGTCGTCATCCGGGGATTATAAGCGGACAGGCAGGGGCGTGGACAACCGAGCGCGTTTCAATGCTCAAGCGGCGCTGATCCGGCGTCGGCGCGGAGGGAATCGCAACGCGGTTCTGAGCCCCGGTTTGTTGTCACCGAGCGTAAGCGTTGCGTCATGCAGGCGCGCAACCGCAGCGACCAGGCTCAAGCCAAGCCCCGTCCCCGGCGAATTGCGGCTTGCTTCGAGACGCACGAAACGTTCAAGCACGCGCTCGCGATCCTTTTCCGGAATCCCCGGCCCCGTGTCGGCGACCGACAATTCCGCGCCGGCCGGAGTGTCGGCTGCCTGAACGGTGATACGGCCACCTTCGGGCGTATATTTGATCGCGTTGTCGACGAGATTGGCGAGCGCCTGGGAAATGAGGCTGCGATTTCCTTCTATCAAAGTGGATGACGAGCCGGGCGATGCGACGAGCGTGATCTGCTTTTCCTCGGCGACAGGCCCATAGAGTTCGGCGACGCCTTCGACAATGGACGCCAGCGAAAGCTCTGCCATCGCCTCACGCGCCACGCCCGCTTCGGCTTCTGCGATAAGCAAAAGTGCGTTGAACGTCGCCATGAGATGATCGGCCTCCGCGATCGCGCTTTCGAGTTCGTTTGCGACGCGGCCTTCCTTCTCCGTCTGGTTTTGTGCCGCTTCCAATCTGTTACGCAAACGATTGAGCGGCGAGCGCAGATCATGCGCGACGGAGTCCGTGACCTCGCGCAAACCCTTCATAAGACGCTCGATACGATCGAGCATGCGATTGAGATTTGTGGAAAGTTCGTCGAATTCGTCGCCCGCCGTCGTCACCGGCACGCGGCGCGCAAGATCGCCCAGCATGATGTCATGGCTCGTGCGATTGATGTCGTCCAATCGCGCCAACATATTGCGGCTGACGATGCCGCCGCCCAGAAACCCGAGCAGAAGCATCAGCGTCACCGTCCAGGGAAGCGTCGTGCTGAAAAGCTTGCCGGTTTCATAGCGTTCGTGAACGTCGCGCGCGACGAGAAGCTGGAAGCCGCCCGTCACCTTGAACACGCGTCCGCGCGCGCGGCGGTCCTCAAGCGTGCCGCCGAAGCGGCGCTGATAATCGAACTCGACGAAAGAGCCCGCCGCCGAAGTCATTTCCGGCCACGCGTCAAGATTGCCTGCGAGCGGGCGCTTGTTCGCGTCGGTGAGCAGATAAAGCCCCTGCCCGCCATGCATGGAGCGGCTTATGATAACGTCCGCAAGCCCGCGCAGGCCCAGCTGCTGATATTGTTCCGAAAGGCCCGTGATTTCCGCTTCGATCGTCTGGTCGGTTTCGGAATCGAGCGCGTTGCGTGTACTCCAATAGGAAAACGCGACGAGTGCCGCGGACGAAGCCGCAAACAGCACAAGATAGATGAGCAGAATGCGGAAGGCCTGCGTGCGCAACAGGCCCTTGATGCGGAGAAATCCTCTACTTCGAAATAGCTTAATTCCGCGCACGTATCATATAGCCCGCGCCGCGCACCGTATGCAGCAGCGGCACCTCGAAACCCTTGTCGATCTTCGCACGGAGCCGGGAAATATGCACGTCGATCACATTGGTCTGCGGGTCGAAATGATATTCCCACACGCTTTCGAGCAACATGGTGCGCGTGACGACCTGGCTCGCATGGCGCATGAGGTATTCGAGCAGCCGGAATTCGCGCGGCTGGAGATCGATGTCGGCTTCGCCGCGCTTGGCCGTGCGCGTCAGGAGATCGAGCTCGAGATCGCCGACTTGCAGCCGCGTGCGAACGGAAGCAGGACTCCGCCGGCGCATCAGCGCATCGATGCGCGCGAGCAATTCGACAAAAGCATAGGGTTTGGTCAGATAATCGTCGCCGCCCGCCTTCAACCCTTTCACGCGGTCGTCCACTTCCGACAGCGCGCTGAGGAAAAGAACCGGCGTGAGATTGCTATGCTCGCGCATTTCGCCGACGAGATGCAGACCGTCGAGCTTCGGCAACATCCGGTCTATGACGGCAACGTCATAAGGCCGCGAGAGCGCCAATGTCAGCCCGGTTTCGCCATCGGCGGCATCGTCCACGACGTGACCGGCCTCCTTCAGACCATTGACGAGATAACGCTGGGCCTCGAGATCGTCCTCCACAACGAGGATACGCATAGTGAAAGCCCTCCCTAATTGCTCAAACCAATTGGCGTTTGAGATATGTTAAATTCCTCAACTGATATCGACCGCAACAAAGCGCGGGCCGTTCGTCGTTCCCACAAGCAGAAGAACACTCTTACGCCCTTGCGCGTGGGCGTTTGCCACACGGCTCTGCACATCCTGCGGCGTGTGGACCGGCTGGTTGCCGATGGACATCAAAACATCGCCCGGCAACAATCCTTTATCGGCGGCGTCGCTGTTCGGATCGACCTTCGTGATCACGACGCCATCGACATCGCGGCCCACATTATAGGCATGGCGCGTTTCCGCCGTGAGCGGCGCAAGCGCAAGCCCCATCGCCTTCGCGCTCGCAGGCGCCGCATTTGGCGAATTGGGCTGCAGCGAAGCGACCTTCTTGTCCTCGCGCGGCGCGATGTTGGCCGTGAGAGTCTTCGGGCTACCATTGCGAACGATATTGAAGCTTGCCGATGTTCCCGCAGACAGGCTTGCGACGCGGCGGGTGAGATCGCGCGAATCTTCCACGGACTTGCCGTTCACCGCGACCACGACGTCGCCGGGCTGGAAGCCTGCTTTCGCAGCGGGACCATCCGGCACGATATTGGCAACGATTGCGCCTTTCGGTTCCTTCAAACCAAGGCTTGTCGCGATTTCCGGCGTGACGCTTTGAATGCCGACGCCGAGCCAGCCGCGCGCCACATGCCCGTGTTGCTGCAATTGCGTCACGACTTCATGCACGACGGAGGACGGTATCGCGAAACCGATACCCACGCTTCCGCCCGATGGCGAATAGATCATCGTGTTCATGCCGATGACGCGGCCTTGAAGATCGAAGGTCGGACCGCCGGAATTGCCGCGATTGATCGGAGCATCAATCTGTATGTAATCCGTATACGGACCATTCCCAATATCGCGGTTGATCGAGGAAATGATGCCCGCCGTTACCGAATTGGAAAGCCCGAACGGGTTTCCGACCGCGACCACCCAATCGCCCACGCGCATTTGATGATCGTCGCCGAACTCGACGGTCGGCAACGGCTTGTCGCTTTTCACTTTGAGAAGTGCGATGTCGGTCGCGGGATCGGTGCCAATGAGCTTGGCCACGAATTGCCTTCCGTCCGGCAGCTTCACGGTGATCTTCGTGCTGTCGTCGATGACGTGATTGTTCGTGACGATGAGGCCGGACTTGTCGATGATGAAGCCGGAGCCCATCGCGATGGCTTTGCGCGGCTGAGGCTCTTGCGGCCCCTGATCGCCGAACTGATGGAAGAATTGGCGGAACGGCGCCGGAAGATCGTCCGGCAAATTCATCGCTTCGGAAGGATCGACCTTCTGCTCGACGGTGACGGTCACGACGGCCGGGCTCACGCGCTCCACGAGATCGGCAAAGCTGAACGGCGCACCGCTCTCAAGCATGCGCGGCGGTTGCGACTTGCTCACCTGAACGGGATGCGATTGCGACTTGGTCTGCGCCGGCTCGGAAAAGAAACTGAATCCGCACAATCCGAACGTCACCAAAATCACTGCCGACGCGGCGGCAAATAGACGGCCCCGGCTCTTCTCAAGCCCAAGCACATCTTTCTCGCGCTGCATTTCGTACTCCATGGATGGTCGCAGCCCCGATAGCCGCTTGGCCTGACAAATATATTGGATTGATTACGCGATCACATCCGGAATATTAAAAGAAGTACATGTTATATATCGGCAGCTTTTCCGCGGTTTTTGGCGACAACGAAAGCCACGATGCCCGCACCGACGAGCAAAACCGCGAGGGGCCCGAACCACAGGGCATAGGTACCGGGCACAAGCGGCGGCTGCATCAGGATGAAATCGCCATAGCGCGTTACGAGATAGTTTTTCACGGCTTCGTCGCTGTCGCCCGCCGCGATACGCGCGCGGATCAGGCGGCGCAGATCGGCCGCAAGCGGCGCGTTGGACTCATCTAGGGACTCACCCTGGCAGACGACGCAACGCAATTCCTTTTGCAGCGCGACGGCACGTGCTTCCTGTTGCGGAGTGACCGATGGCTCTGTTCCGGCGTTGGCGGGCATGTATGCGAAAAAAAACATCGCACAGAATATGGCTGCCAACCGTCTCATGGCGCGGCTGCCATTTCTTCCGTTGAAAATTCGGCGGCTGATTTTCGATTTCTGCGTCCCCAGAAGCTCGCCATACCGCCAAGCGCCATGATCGCGCCGCCGAACCAGATGAAGGGCGCAAGCGGATTGAAATAGGCGCGCACGGTCCATTTCCCGCCACCGCGATCATCGCCAAGTGCCGCATAGAGATCGGAGATGCCGTTGGTGCGGATTGCCGTATCCGTCACTTCCTGTTGTTCGGTCGGATAAAGGCGCTTTTCGGGATGAAGCGTCGCGATGACATTCTCGCCGCGCATCGCAACGATATTCGCGCGCGCGGCGACGAAATTGGGACCGTCCGCACGCGTCACGCCATCGAAGCGCAACGTATAAGGACCGACAATGGCGGTTTCATTCGGGGCAAGCAAGACGAGCGTCTCGCTGCGCCATAGAGTTGTTCCTGCAATGCCGATAAGCGTCACACCCAAACCGCAATGCGCGACGACCGATGCGACGGCCGATAACGGAATCAAACGCAGCCGGGAGAAAAATCCGTTTCGCGAAAAGCCCGCGCGCGAAACGAGATCGATGATGCTTGCGGCAATCACCCAAGCCGCCAAT
>DATHQA010000140.1:0-2468 GCA_035483375.1 Rhizomicrobium sp.
GAAGATGCCGCCACACGCGCCGTCTCGGGCCGCGAAGTCGAACTCGCCATCGAACTCGGCCTCGGCAAAGGTCAGGCGCGGATATGGACCTGCGATCTCACCGATGGCTATATCCGCATCAACGGTGCGTATCGGAGCTAACCAATCCTTGCGTAGTCTCGTTTTAATACGAAATTGAAAGAAACACGGCCCCGACGATTAATTGGGTCTTAATTCCCCTCAGGCACACTGGAGGCTCGTATGGGGCAGCTACCGCTGGTTCTTGTTGCCGCATGCGCTTTGATAGATCCGGACGGCCGCGTGCTCGTTGCACAACGCCCGCCGGGGAAGAGTATGGCGGGGCTATGGGAATTTCCCGGCGGCAAAGTGGAAGCACGCGAGCGACCGGAAGAAACGCTTATCCGCGAGCTGCGGGAAGAGCTTTCCGTCGTGGTGCAAGAAGCTTGTTTGGCGCCGTTCACATTCGCCTCCCATTCTTACGAGACGTTTCACCTGCTCATGCCGCTCTATCTGTGCCGCCGTTGGGAAGGCACGATTACGCCGATGGAAGGACAGGCGATCAGATGGTTGAGGCCACGGGATTTGGCGAGCATTCCGATGCCGCCTGCAGACCTTCCGCTCATTCCGATGTTGCGCGATCTTTTATGAGGATGTTTCTCGCCGACGTGCGCGGCGCGACGGCCATCGAATATGCGCTCATAGCAGGTCTGCTTTCCGTCCTTATTGTCAGTGGCGCCACCGTCATCGGAACAAAGCTCTCAACAATCTTCACGAGCGTTCAAACAGGGCTTTAAGGTTTCGGCTTAAGCACATCGGCGAGGCGCGAAAGCGCGCTGCCGGGCTTGAGCGGCTTCTGCTGACTGCCATGCGGCGCCCATCCCGCGAGATAGATGATATCGAATGTCGCGCGCAGGCGACCGTCGGCTTCCGTATGATATTGCGTGTAATGCGATAGCGATGCGGCAAGCGTGGCGCGCTTGAGCGGCTGTTTGTGACGTGCGGCGAGCACATTGGTTTCGCCGAGATCGCGCAAATCGCGAATGAGCGAATCAAAATTCTCATACAACACTTGCGTGCGTTCGGTATCCGCGACCGGCAACGCAAAGCCAGCGCGTTGAAGCAGATTGCCGATATCCTTCACATCGGCGAATGGCGCGATGCGCGGGCTTGCGCCTTTCACCGTTTCGCTTTCACCCGCCGCGAAGGCTTCGCGCAATTCGGCGAGCGTCGAGCCGCCGAACATCGCAGCGACGAACAATCCGTCGGGACGCAAGGCGCGGCGGATCTGGATCAGCATGCCCGGCAGATCGTTCATCGCATGCAGCGACAGCAGGCTGACGGCGATATCGAATTGTTCCGGCGCGAAACCGAGCGTCTCGCCATGCTCGGAAGACCAGTGTGTCCAATTCTGCGCGAAAGGCTGGATCAGTTCGAAGCCTTGCGAGCGCAGGTCGAGCGCTAGACCGTCGGCGAATGTACGCTTCACGGTCGAAAGCCTGGCGGCCAACTCGGCCGCCGCCTCGCGCACGAGAAACGCATCGCCGCCACGCTTTTCTGCGCGCGCGCGCGCCATGGCATAGCTTTGCCTGTCAAAAATTTCCGGACTATTCCCCATCAGCCATCGAATCCGGACGAACGAATCGTACAATAGTCTTATGGCTGGGATTATGAACCTATCGCTCGACAGGTTGGGGCGGCGTGCGAGCGATATCGTGCTCGATGCGTTGTTTCCGCCACGCTGTATCTCCTGCCGAAATGCGGTCGCGACGGCGGGCGCATTATGCGCGCCGTGCTGGGATGAAATTTCGTTCATCGAAGGTCCGATGTGTTCGGCCTGCGGCATGCCGTTCGAGATCGATCCCGGCGAGGGCACACTGTGTGCCGCATGCCTTGCCTATCCGCCCGCTTTCGACCGCGCGCGCGCCGTGATGCGCTATGACGAAGCGAGCAGAGGCTTGATCCTTGCGCTAAAATGGGCGGACCGGCTCGATCTCGCGCCGGGCTTTGCGCGCTGGCTCAATCGCAGCGGACGCGCGCTCATCGATGAATGCGATGTGATCGTTCCCGTGCCGCTGCACCGGTTCCGTCTCTGGCAGCGGCGCTACAATCAATCGGCCTTGCTTGCGAAAGGCATTGCTCGGCTCAACAACAAGACCTTCGACGCGCTGTCTCTCACGCGCACGCGGCACACGCCAAGTCAGGGCGAGATGACATCTGCCAAGGCCCGTCGGCGCAATGTGAAAGGCGCATTCGCCGTGAAACCTTCGCGTGCGGGCCGCTTAGCCGGAAAATCTGTTCTGTTGGTTGATGATGTATTCACCACGGGCGCCACGTTAAACGCCTGCGCCAAGGCTTTGAAAGCTGCGGGAGCCACGCATATCAGCGTTCTCGCGCTTGCCCGCGTCGTCCGTGCTATTTCCGACGGTGCCTGATTCCGCTAAAAGAATCGTGTAAAAGATTTGTGTCAT
>DATHQA010000141.1:0-8480 GCA_035483375.1 Rhizomicrobium sp.
GAAGAAAAAGAAATTAAAGCTGCCGCATATCCTCACCGTCGATCATGGTCTGCGCGCGGAATCGAAACGTGATGCGGCGTTCGTGGTCAAAGCCGCAAAAGCGTTGAAGCTCAAAGCGAGCGTGCTCACATGGAAAGGCGCAAAACCGAAATCCGATATCGAGGCGGCGGCACGCGAAGCGCGTTATCGCCTCATGGGCGCATGGTGCCGCAGGCATAAGGTTCACGCGCTTTACGTGGCGCATACGCTTGACGAACAGGCCGAGACATTCCTGCTGCGGCTTGCGCGCGGCAGCGGCCTCGATGGACTTTCATCGATGCGCGCTGTTGCACCATTTCCGCTTCCCGAATTTTCCGATCTCAAACTCGTGCGTCCGCTTTTGGGATTCACGCGCGCCGAATTGCGTTCGCTTCTCGAACAGCATGGGCTTGGCTGGCGCGAAGACCCGATGAATGCGGATTCGCGTTTTGCGCGTGCGCGCCTGCGTGCCATCTGGCCTGCGCTTGAGAATGCGGGCCTCACCGCTGTGCGCATTGCATCCGCGGCCGCCCATCTTTCCCGCGCCCGCGAGGCACTCGATGCTGCCACGGACGATCTGCTCGCACGCGCCAGCCGTACCCAGAACGATGTCCTGTTGCTCGACGCCACGGCGCTCACCAAGGCCCCTCGCGAGATCGGCCTGCGTGCGCTCGCCCGCGTGCTTACCGATACCTCCGGCCAGCCCTATCGCCCCCGCTTCGAAAAGCTGGAATCGCTGTTCGAAGTGCTCGCGCAATCGGGCCCGGTTCCGGCACGGACCCTGCACGGATGCCGCGTCGGCCGCGCGCCCAAGCGCCTCGCCGTCTTTGGGGGGGAAACCATTCTCGTCGAGAAGGAAAAGGCCAAACGCCGCATGATTGCCGAGGGGCCGCAAATTTCTTAACCTTTTGATGGCTCGCAACGGGTTAAAAGGCTTACTATCTAGTATGGAGGACCGGGCTGCGCTTCTCGCAGCCGTCCGAGGAGAGAACGGTTTTGAACAATCTTCGCAATCTTGCGCTGTGGATCCTCATCGCGCTGCTTCTGGTGGCGCTGTTCAACCTGTTCCAGGGAACCGGGAACCACGCCTCGACCTCGGCCATCAATTTCACCGAGTTCAACCAGCAGGTGAACCAGGGTGCGGTGAAGGACGTGACGATCGAGAACGATCAGATCACAGGCCATCTCACCAACGGTTCCTCCTTCGTCACCTACGCGCCGAACGATCCCGAACTCATCTCGCGCATGCTGAAGCACAATGTCGGCATCAATGTGAAGCCGGGCGATAACGGCATTTCACTGCTGGGCATCCTCATCAATGCGTTCCCGCTGCTGCTTATTGCGGCGGTGTGGATTTTCTTCATGCGCCAGATGCAGGCGGGCGGCGGCAAGGCGATGGGTTTCGGCAAATCCCGCGCGAAGCTGCTCACCGAGCGCACAGGTCGCGTGACATTTGAAGACGTCGCGGGCGTCGATGAGGCCAAGGAAGAATTAAAAGAGATTGTGGAGTTTTTGCGCGATCCGCAGAAATTCCAGCGCCTCGGCGGACGTATCCCTAAGGGCGTGTTGCTTGTCGGTCCTCCGGGCACGGGCAAGACCTTGCTTGCGCGCGCCATCGCGGGCGAAGCGAATGTGCCGTTCTTCACGATCTCAGGTTCGGATTTCGTCGAGATGTTCGTGGGCGTTGGTGCCTCTCGCGTGCGCGACATGTTCGAGCAGGCAAAGAAGAACGCGCCGTGCATCGTGTTCATCGATGAAATCGATGCGGTCGGGCGTCACCGCGGCGCAGGCCTTGGCGGCGGCAATGACGAACGCGAGCAGACGCTGAACCAATTGCTTGTCGAGATGGACGGGTTCGAGGCGAATGAGGGCGTCATCCTCATCGCCGCGACGAACCGACCGGACGTGCTGGATCCTGCTCTGTTGCGCCCCGGCCGTTTCGACCGCGAAGTCGTCGTGCCCAATCCCGATCTCGGCGGCCGCGAAAAGATCATCCGTGTGCATCTGCGCAAGGTGCCGCTGGCGCCCGATGTCGAACCACGCACCATCGCGCGCGGCACGCCCGGTTTCTCCGGCGCCGATCTCGCAAACCTCGTCAACGAAGCGGCCTTGCTTGCGGCACGCCGCGGCAAGCGCGTCGTCACGATGAGCGAACTCGAAGATGCGAAGGACAAGGTGATGATGGGCGCGGAACGCCGTTCGCTCGCCATGACCGATGACGAGAAGAAACTCACCGCCTATCACGAAGGCGGCCATGCGCTTGTGGCGCTGACGGTAAAGGGCTCAGATCCGATCCACAAAGCCACGATCATTCCGCGCGGCCGTGCACTTGGCATGGTGATGCGTTTGCCCGAGCACGATCAGCTTTCGCTGACGCGCGAGAAGATGCTCGCCGATCTCAGTGTCGCGTTCGGCGGCCGTATCGCCGAAGAACTCATCTTCGGTCATGAGCGCGTGACGACGGGCGCACAAAGCGACATCGAAATGGCGACGCGCGTGGCGCGCGCGATGGTGACGCGCTTCGGCATGTCCGACGAACTCGGACCGATTGCCTATGCGGAGAACCAGGAGGAGGTGTTCCTCGGCCATTCCGTTTCGCGCACACAGAATGTGTCCGAAGCGACGGCGCAGAAGATCGACGCCGAAATCCGCCGCATCGTCGATACGACATACAATCGCGCGAAGGAAATCCTCACCTCGCGCATCGACGATCTGCATGTCATCGCCAAGGGGCTGCTCGAATACGAAACGCTCACGGGCGATGAGATCGTAAGCCTCATCAAGGGCATTCCGCCGGTGCGCAATCCGTATGAGGAGCCGGAACCGCAGCGTGGATCGGGCCCCAGCGTGCCGCAAGCCGGACGCCCACGCGGCATCGGCCCCATCGCGCCGGAGCCGCAGCCGGGGCGGTGACGCAACTCTTCGGTATCCTCAACATTACCGAAGATTCGTTTTCGGACGGCGGGCGTTATCTTCAACCCGATGCAGTGTTAGCGCAGGCGCGGTTGCTCGCGCGCGATGCCGATGTCATCGATCTCGGTGCCGCGTCGTCCAATCCCGATGCGAAACCCGTCGCACCCGATGTCGAAATCGCGCGGCTCGTACCTGTTGTTGCTGCGTTGAAAAAAGAGAATGTGAGCATCTCCATCGATACATTCTCACCCGATGCGCAGCGTTGGGCGCTCGCACAGCATGTGGACTACCTCAATGACATAAGAGGGTTTCCGCATGCGGAACTTTATCCGGATTTCGCCGCGTCGGACGCCAAGCTCGTCGTCATGCATGCCGTCGACGGTCATGCCACGCGCGCGAATGTTCCGCCGGAAGAGATCGTGGGCCGCGCGCTTTCCTTCTTCGACAAGCGAATCACGGCACTTATCCGCGCAGGCATTTCGCAGGAAAGACTCATCCTCGATCCCGGCATGGGGTTCTTCCTTGGCGGAAATCCTGACGCGTCGGTCACGATGCTGCGCGCTCTGCCGAAGTTGAAAGAAGCTTTCAATCTGCCTTTGTTTGTATCGGTTTCGCGCAAGTCCTTCGTCCGCGCTCTCGCGGAACGGAGCACGCAGGAGGCCGGTGCCGCCACGCTTGCCGCGGAACTCTTTGCGATTGCTCAGGGGGCGGACTATCTTCGTACCCACGATCCGGCGGCCACACGGGATGCGTTGAAAGTCTGGGCCGCGCTCAATCGTTAACGCCGTAAGAAACGGGCATAAGTCTTGAAAACGCCATAGGCGCATTATGTAGTAAAGAAGGCTGGGGAGAGCCGCATATGACACGCACATTCTTCGGTACCGACGGTATTCGCGGGCGCGCGAATTCGCCGACGCTGACGCCGGAACTCGCGATGAAAGCGGGCATGGCCGCGGGCCGCCTCTTCACGCGCGGCGATCATCGCCATCGCGTCGTCATCGGCAAGGACACGCGGCTTTCCGGCTATATGATCGAATCCGCATTGATGGCGGGCTTCACGGCGGTGGGCATGGATGTGTTCCTGCTGGGGCCCTTGCCCACGCCCGCCGTATCGATGCTCACGCGCAGCTTACGCGCCGATATGGGCGTGATGATCTCGGCTTCGCACAATGCGTTCGAGGACAACGGCATCAAATTCTTCGGCCCCGACGGGCAGAAGCTTTCGGATGCCTGCGAAACCCAAATCGAATCCATGATGATGAATGGATTGGAGGAGGGGCTTGCCGCGCCGCGTTCCGTCGGTCGCGCCAAGCGCATCGACGACGCGCAGGCCCGTTACATCGAATTTGCGAAAGCGACGTTTCCGAAAAACCTGCGGCTTGACGGCAAACGCGTCGTCGTCGATTGCGCGAACGGCGCTGCGTACAAGGTTGCGCCCGCCGTGTTGTGGGAATTGGGCGCGGACATCATTCCGATCGGCGTCGAGCCGAACGGCCTCAACATCAATGCCGAATGCGGTTCCACGTCGCCCGAAGCGATGATGCAGAAAGTGCGCGAGATGCGCGCCGATTTCGGCATCGCGCTCGATGGCGATGCGGATCGTGTCGTGATGGCCGATGAACGCGGCCAGATCATCGACGGCGATCAGATCCTGGCGCTCATCGCGCGTTCATGGACGCGCACGGGCGCGCTCAAAGGCGGCGGCATCGTCGGCACCGTCATGTCGAATGCCGGGTTTGAACGCTATCTCGGCACGATGAAACTGAAGCTTGCGCGGGCGGCTGTGGGCGATCGTTACGTGCTCGAAGTGATGCGCAATGACGGTTACAATGTCGGCGGCGAGCAATCGGGCCACATTATTCTCAGCGACTTTTCGCCCACGGGCGATGGCCTTGTTGCGGCATTGCAGGTGCTTGCCGTCATCGCGGGGGAAGGCTGCCGCGCGAGTGAAGCGGCCCATCTATATGAGCCGATGCCGCAGCTTCTGCGCAATGTGCGTTTCAAGCGCGGCACGCCGCTGACGGACGAGAATGTCGTCGAGACGATCCGCGATTGCGAAATGCGGCTCAACGGTTCGGGGCGGTTGCTTGTGCGGAAATCGGGCACCGAGCCCGTCATTCGCATCATGGCCGAAAGCGACGATGTGGAGCTTGTGCGCGAAGTCGTGCGCGAAGTTGCGCGTGCGATCGAGGAAGCGACCAATTGAATAAGAAACCTGCCCGCGTCCTCATCATCGCGGGTTCGGATTCAAGTGGCGGCGCGGGAATTCAGGCCGATATCAAAACCGCATCCGCATTTGGCTGCTATGCGATGACGGCAGTCACCGCCGTAACTGTGCAGGACACGCGCGGCGTTCATGCGATTGAGCTTATGCCGCCCAAACTCGTGCGCGATCAGATTACATACTGCCTGAACGATATCGGCGCCGACGCGATCAAGATCGGCATGCTCGGTTCGGCATCCATCGTGCGCGCGGTCGTAGGCGCACTTGAGAAACACGCGCACGATATTCCCATCGTGCTCGATCCCGTGATGATCTCGACAAGCGGCAAACGATTGCTCGCCGCCAATGCCGTCGATGTGCTCAAGAAAAAACTGATTCCACTAGCGGTCCTCGCGGCCCCCAACATTCCTGAAGCCAAAGCGCTCGCTGGAAGCAGCAAGGATGCATCGCATGCCGCGCAAAAGCTCATCGTAATGGGTGCTAAGGCGGCGCTCGTCAAAGGCGGCCATTCGACAAAAGCGACTATCGATGATGTGCTCGTGTGGGAAAAGGGCGAAGAGATTTACGCGTTTCCGCGCATCAAGACGCGTCACACGCACGGCACGGGCTGCACGCTGTCAACCGCGATTGCTTGCGGCCTTGCGCAAGGACTATCGCTGCCGCTTGCCGTCGGCCGCGCACGCGAATTCGTGCAACACGCCATCGAAACCGCGCCGGGATTTGGCAAAGGACACGGACCGTTGAATCACCTGCGGTGACGCGAATGGCGAATAGTGAGTAGCGAATAGAATCCTACTCGCCATTCGCTCTTACGCAACCGCTCGATCCAAACGCGACCGAATGATCTCCTCCGCCTGCGCCATGATACGCGCAACAAGCTCCTTGCAAGTCGGAATGTCATGGATGAGGCCTTGCGTCTGGCCTGCCGACCAGATGCCTTCGTCCATCTCGCCTTTGTCGAGCACAATTGCGCCGCGCGTGCCCGCGACCAAATCCTTCACATCCGCGAACGTCGCATTGCCACGCTTTTCTATGGCAACGACTTCATCGCTGATCGCGTTCTTTGCCACGCGCGCGGTGTTGTGCAGCGTGCGGAAGATGAGGTTCGTGCCGCGTTCGTCATTGGCGACGATTTGTTTCTTCACATTCTCATGGATCGGCGCCTCGACCGTCGCCATGAAGCGCGTGCCCATATTCATGCCTTCGCAGCCAAGCGCGAGTGCGGCCACGAGGCTGCGCCCGTCCGCCATGCCGCCGCTCGCGATGATCGGGATCGTGAGTTTGTCTGCCGTCGCCGGAAACAGTATGAGACCACCGACATCGTCTTCGCCGGGATGGCCCGCGCATTCCAAGCCGTCGATGGACACACAATCGACGCCGATGGATTGCGCCTTCACCGCATGGCGCACGCCGGTGCATTTGTGGATGACCTTCACGCCCGCTTCCTTGAAGCGCGGCAGATGCGGCTGCGGATTGTTGCCCGCGGTCTCCACGATCCTGATGCCGCTCGAGATGATCGCCTCGCGATATTCGTCGTAAGGAATCGGCGTGATCGAAGGCAATATGGTAAGATTCACACCGAACGGCTTGTCCGTCATGTCGCGGCAGCGCTGAACTTCTTTCGCCAGATCCTCCGGCTTGCCCGCCGAATGCGCCGTGATGAAGCCGAGCGCGCCCGCATTGGCGACGGCGGCGATAAGCTCAGCCTTGCCCACGCGGGTCATGCCGCCGCAGGTAATGGGCGTCTCGATGCCGAACATTTCGGTGAAACGGGTTTTGATCATGGAAATCTCCTGAATAGCGATGACGGCAGCGTGCCGGGAACCGGTGCGCCGGGCAAGCGCGGCTCAGCGGTCCACAAACGGGTCGCGCACCAATATCGTGTCCTCGCGTTCGGGGCTTGTGGAAAGCATCGCCACCGGCGCGCCGATCAATTCCTCCACGCGGCGGATATATTTGATGGCCGTGGCGGGCAACTCAGCCCAGCTGCGCGCGCCGCGCGTGGATTCGCTCCAGCCTTCCATCATTTCGTAGATAGGCCGGGCACGCGCCTGTTCGTTGGCGTCGGCGGGCAGGTAATCGATCTCGCGGCCATCCAGGCGATAGCCCGTGCAGATGGCGATCTCCTCGAACCCATCGAGCACGTCGAGCTTCGTGAGCGCGATGCCGTCTATGCCGCCGGTCACAACAGTCTGGCGCACCAGCACGGAATCGAACCAGCCGCAGCGGCGCTTCCTCCCCGTCACGGTGCCGAATTCCGCGCCATTGCGGCCCAGCGTCTCGCCAATCTCATCGGTCAGCTCGGTCGGAAACGGGCCTTCGCCCACGCGCGTCGTATAGGCTTTGGCGATGCCCAGCACGAAGCCGATATCGCGTGGCCCCACGCCCGCACCCGCCGCCGCCTGTCCCGCCACCGTGTTGGAAGAAGTCACGAAGGGATAGGTGCCGTGGTCGATGTCGAGCAACACGGCCTGCGCGCCCTCGAACAGCACGCGCTTGCCTTCGCGGCGGGCCTCGTCGAGCCGCCGCCAGGCCGAACCCGCGAAAGGCAGAACCTTGGGCGCGATCTCCTTCAGCGCCTCCAGCACCGGCCCGGCGTCGATCTCCATCTCGCCCATGCCCCGGCGCAGCGCATTGTGATGGGCGAGCAGGCGCTCGATCTTCGCGGGCAATCCGTTGAAATCATGCAGGTCGATCACGCGCAGTGCGCGGCGGCCGACCTTGTCCTCATAGGCAGGCCCGATGCCGCGCTTCGTCGTGCCGATGGCCTGAAGGGAATTGGAGCTTTCGCGCGCAACATCCAGCTCACGGTGCAGCGGCAGGATCAGCACGGCGTTCTCGGCCAGCAAGAGGGTGTCCGGCGTCACCTCCACGCCCTGCGCGCGGATGCGCTCGATCTCGTCCACGAAGGCCCACGGGTCCACGACCACGCCATTGCCGATGACGGCAAGCTTGCCCGGCCGCACCACGCCGGACGGCAAAAGGCTCAGCTTGTAGGTGACGCCGTCGATGACGAGCGTGTGCCCCGCATTGTGGCCGCCCTGAAAACGCACCACCACATCGGCGCGCGCCGAAAGCCAATCGACGATCTTGCCTTTGCCTTCGTCACCCCACTGGGCGCCGATCACCGCGACGTTGGACATATCCCGTACCCGAAGAAATCTGGCCGCAGCGAAGGCTGGGCACGGTGGCCAGTTATAGCGTGATTTCCCGGGTGTCGTCGCGCGATTTCGCCGCGCCGGGGGCTAGAGGGAAGCGGCCCGGCGCATCATGGCGGGCACGATGATCTTGTGCAGCGGCTTGACGGGCAGGAAGTAAAGCCGCC
>DATHQA010000142.1:0-2001 GCA_035483375.1 Rhizomicrobium sp.
GCCCATGCAGAAGCGCGTCGCGCCCGCTTCACGCGCGGCGCGGGCATCGGCAAGCACGGCGTCCACATCCATGAGCTTTGCCGCCTTCACGCCCGTTTCATACGCCGCACTTTGCGGGCAATAGGCGCAATCTTCGGGGCAGCCGCCCGTCTTGATCGACAGCAGGGTCGAAATCTGCACCTCGCGCGGATCGAAATGCTGGCGGTGAATGCTCTGTGCACGGAAGATCAGCTCGGGAAACGGTAGGGCGAACAGCGCCCAGATCTCCTCGCGCGTCCAGTCATGGCGCGGCAAGCCGTCAAAGGCCGCATCTGTCGCGGGGGCATTCATTCTGTGGCCTCGTTTTGTGCTCGGAGCCCATGCCATTATATCGGCGACCCACAAGGTGCAAGGCCGTGTCCTCGCTCGACGAATTCGCCCGCGAAAAGCTTGCCGCGCTCGATGCCGCGCATCGCAGGCGCATACTCGCCGAAACGGCACGGGAGGACGGCATTTGGATCACGCGCGGCGGCAGGCGGCTTATTTCGTTCTCCTGCAACGATTACCTGAACCTCACGCATGATGAGCGCGTGAAACAGGCCGCGATGGAGGCGGTGGCGCGCTACGGCACGGGCGCGGGTGCCTCGCGATTGGTGACGGGCAATCATCCGCTGTTCGAGGCGTTGGAAACGCGGCTGGCGCGGCTGAAGGGAACGGAAGCAGCCTGCATTTTCGGCTCCGGCTATCTCGCGAATGCGGGGATTGTGCCGTCGCTGGTGGGCGAGGGTGATTTGCTGCTTGTCGATGCGCTTTCGCATGCATGCTTGTGGGCGGGGGCGAGGCTTTCGCAGGCGCATGTCGAAGTGTTCCGGCATAACGATGTGGCGCATATGGAGGAATTGCTTACCGCGCATCGCAAACACCATCGTCATGCTTTGATCGTCACCGATGGCGTGTTTTCGATGGATGGCGATCTTGCGCCATTGGTGAAATTTGGCGCACTGGCACGCAAACATGACACGTGGCTCATGTCCGATGACGCACATGTGCTCGCCTTCAAACCGGAGCCGCATGTCGATCTTCGCATGGGCACGCTGTCGAAAGCGCTCGGTTCCTATGGCGGATATTTGTGTGCGTCGCGCAGCGTGATCGATCTCGTGAAGACGCGCGCACGCACGCTTGTCTATTCGACCGGCCTGCCGCCCGCGAGTGCGGCCGCGGCGCTTGCTGCGCTCGATATTATTGAATCCGAACCCGATCTACTCGCGCGACCGCTCGCAAACGCACAGGCCTTCACGCGCGCCTGCAATCTGCCGCTCGTGCAAAGCGCCATCGTGCCGCTTGTGCTCGGTGACGAGCTTGCGGCGCTGGAAGCGTCCGAAATCCTCGAGAAGGAAGGCTTTCTCGTCACCGCGATCCGTCCGCCAACAGTTCCGCCGGGTACCGCGCGGCTGCGCTTTGCGTTCACGGCAGGTCACGCCGTTGAAGACAGCGAACGCCTCGCGAAAATCGTGCGCGAACGGATTCTCGCATGAGCGCCTATTTCGTCACGGCCACGGGCACCGATATCGGCAAGACTTTCGTCACCGCCGGTCTCGTCCGCCATTTGCGCAAAGAGGGCCGCGCCGCGTCTGCGCTTAAGCCGCTTGTCACGGGTTTCGATGTCGCGACATCGGCGCTCAGCGATCCGGGCCTGTTGCTCGAAGCGATGGACGAGAAGCTGACGACGGAAGCGTTCGACCGCATCTCGCCCTGGCGGTTCGCGGCGCCGCTTTCGCCCGACATGGCGGCTTCTCGCGAGGATCGCGTCATCGATTTCGATGCGCTCATCGCCTTCTGCCGCGAGGCGATGACAACGAAAGACACGCTGTTCATCGAAGGCGTGGGCGGCGCAATGGTGCCGCTCGACACACGCCACACTGTGCTCGACTGGATAGCGGCGCTCGATCTGCCCGTCATCGTCGTCGCGGGTTCCTATCTCGGCACGATCAGCCATACGCTCACAGCACTCGATGCGCTCAC
>DATHQA010000143.1:0-2234 GCA_035483375.1 Rhizomicrobium sp.
GCTGCCCTGGCTGTGTGTGCTCTCGCGGCGAGCGGTTTGTTTCTCAATCTGCGCGGCAGTGAGCGCATCGTTTCAACTGCGCTTGGCGGGCGGCAGGTCGTGGAATTGGGAAGCGGTTCGCATGCCGAACTGAACACGAGCACCGTGCTGCGTGTCGCATCCAACGACAGGAAAGCGTGGCTCGATTCCGGCGAGGCCTACTTCCAGATAAAGCATGATGCGCGACATCCGTTTGTCATTTCGGTGGCGGGTTATCGCGTTGTCGATCTAGGAACGAAATTCGTCATCCTCAATCAGTCCGGCCGCGTGAAGATCGTTCTTCTGGAAGGACGCGCAAGGGTCGAACCCGTCAGCGCCCCGGCGCGCGCCACGACATTGGTGCCGGGCGATGTTGCCATCGCTACGGCAAACGCGCTTTCGGTCACGAAAGAAGATCCGCGGAGAATTGCCAAAGCGTTGGGCTGGCGGCACGGCGTCCTCATCTTCGAACATACTTCACTTGCCGAGGTGATGGCGCAATTCAATCGTTACAATGCGGAAAAACTTGTCATCGCCGATAGCGATACGGCGAAGCTGACGGTCGATGGAACGTTTCCCGTCAACGGCGTGGGTCAGTTTGCAACGGCGGCCAAAGCGGTGTTCGGCGTGCATGTCGAGCGCCGTGGAAATGATTTCGTGATTTCGCGCTAGACGGGACGGATGTTCCGGTAGCGTAAAGAAGGGGGAGATATGAGAAAAATACTGTACACGAAGCCATTCGCGATTTGCGCCGCGCTTTACCTCGCGGGCGCTTTCGCCGCGCAAGCCGAGCAATTCAATATTTCCAGCGGCGACTTGCGCAACGCGTTGAAAGCTTACACCGCGCAGACCGGCGTCACCCTTCTGGTCTCCGACATGGCGATACGCGGCGTGAGAACCGGCGGCGTCAAAGGCAATCTTTCTTCGGACGACGCGCTTGCGAGGCTGCTCGCGGGAACGGGGTTCAAAGTGCATCGCGACAATGGCGTTGTCGCGGTCGTGCCCGACGAACGCGCGGAGGAGTTACCGCAGGAACACGTCGCGGCGGCAGCACTTCCGTCTGCATCCGGTGCCGCACTTGAAACCGTGACGGTGACGTCTTCGAAAATCGGCGGCGATGTGCAGAACATTCCCATCGCGATCACGGCCCTGTCGCAGGAACAATTGACGGCAACGCAAACGACGGGCGGCCCCGATCTCGTGAAGCAGGTGCCGAACCTCACCTTCACGAAAACCAATTTCACGGGCTATTCGATCCAAATACGCGGCATCGGCACACAAGCAATTTCCGTGACGACCGATCCCGCCGTGGCGGTCGCGTTCAATGATATTCCGTTCATCCGCAATCATTTCTTCGAACAGGAATTCTATGATGTTGGTCAGGTGGAGGTTCTACGCGGACCACAGGGCACGCTTTACGGGCGTAACGCCACGGCCGGCGTCGTCAACCTGACATCTGCCAAACCGAGTGATCAGTTCGAAGCGGTGGCGTCCGTCGATGTCAGCAATTATCACGGCCGCAGAGTGGAGGGCATGGTCAATCTGCCTATCGTCGATGACCGGCTTGATATCCGTATCGCAGGCGAACTCACCAAGCGCGACGGCTATTCATTCGACGAGACGACGGACAAGCCCATCGACGGCCGCGATTTATGGTCCACGCGCGCGACCATCGCGTTCAAACCTATCGATCGTCTGCATATGGAGCTTGTCTGGGAGCATTTCCAGGAAGGCGATGACCGCATGCGCTCCGCAAAGCAGCTGTGCGAGAAAGATCCCGGTTTAAGCTCCGTCGGAGACGTGACGAATATCGATCAATTCGGCCGCGGCTGGCTCAGCCAAGGTTGCAAACCCGTTTCGCTTTATTCGCCGGACGCTTATGAAACGCCCGACGGCATCAGCCTGCCGTATGTCGCGGCCCTGCAAACGATTGCGATCGGCGCGGCGTCGAACGGATCGGCGATCGAGCCCATCGATCCTTACGCAAGCACGACGCAATCGCGGAATCTGCGCGTCATTCAATCGGACCTGACGCCGACATATAAGGTGGATAGCGATATCGTTGAACTCAATACCGATTTCTCGGTCACACCGATGCTCACATTCACATCCCAGACCGGATACAATCACGACCGTCTTGCATCGACGGAAGACTTCAACCGCTTCAACACCGCACCGGGCATTTTCCCAACGGGGGATTCGATCGTCGATGTCGG
>DATHQA010000144.1:0-3147 GCA_035483375.1 Rhizomicrobium sp.
GGGCCGGAGAATTTGTGATTACACTATAATGTGCCAATCAAACTGCACGAATCGATGGCATAGGGAATGATAATGAGTCTTGATGCGGACATGCCTGACCGTTTCAAAGGCGCCGTTCTCCGATACGATCCGAAAGCAAAATCGAAGTCTCCTGCTCTTGCTGCTCAGCCTACAAGGAGAAAGCTCCGTCTGCTGGATCTTTTTTGCTGTGCCGGTGGAGCAGGAGTCGGCTACAGCAGGGCCGGATTCGAAGTTGTAGGCGTGGATAACAAGCCCCAACCGAACTATCCGCTTCCATTTATTCAGGCTGATGCGCTCACCCTCGACCCGAAGTTTATAGCGCTGTTCGATGCCGTTCACGCATCGCCGCCGTGCCAATCTTATTCGGATTTAGCTAAGCGGAATCGTAACGCCGACGAATGGCCGCGACTAATCGAACCTGTTCGTGAAATGCTGGTCCGCTCCGGCCTTCCTTATATCATTGAAAATGTGGATGGAGCTCCCCTGATCAATGCCATTTGTCCTTTGCGGGACGATGTTTCCTAACCTGCGTGTCCTTCGTCATCGGTTGTTTGAAGCGAACTTCGAAATCATACCGCCGGCGCACAAGAAACACCCGAAGGTTCACACCTTTGATCGCCGCAAATCACATTTCGGAAAGACCAATGAGTGGAAGGATTTCGTGCAGGTCACTGGCGGCGGCAATTGCACACTGGCGGCGGCACGCGCGGCTATGGGCATCGACTGGATGACCAAGGCGGAAATCAATGAATCTATTCCTCCCGCCTACACTCAATTCGTCGGTCAGGAGCTGTTGCGTCATATATCTTCCGCAGAACAAGAAGCGGTGATGGCGCTCAGGAATGCGTAAATTAAGTTTCAAAGAGCGGATCAGGCAATTTTTGCTTGCTCATATTGGACAAGTAGTAACATCCGAACAGCTTCGAGATGCTGCCGGTGTCAGCGAATGGGCGAGACGTTTACGCGAATTAAGAGAACAGGAAGGTTGGCCTATTCTCTCACATAATGACAGTACCGATCTCACGCCCGGTCGATATTTGCTTAAAGAAAAGCCGCCGCAGAAACCGCACGTCGCGTTTGCACGCGGTATCTCGGCGAAACTTCGTGCTGAAGTTCTAGACCGTAACGGCTTCACTTGCCAAATGTGCGGTCTCACTCCCGGAGATATTGACCCGGCAACCGGACGTAAGGTTCGACTTCATCTCGGCCACATCAAGGACAAAAGTCTTGGCGGAAGAGACGAACTCTCAAATCTCCACGCATTGTGTTCGACCTGCAATCAAGGCGCAAAAAACATCACGACTGAAAAGCCCACTGGCCTCTGGCTTCTTTCTCAAATCAGACGCGCGGGGCAGGATGAACAACGAGCTGTCTTTAACTGGCTTTGCAAGAAATTCGGTGCGTGACGGATAAACTTTCCAAAGAGCGGCGCAGCGCAAACATGCGCGCAGTTAAAAGCCATAATACTAAACCGGAAAAAATCGTGCGACAGTTGGCCCATAAAATGGGTTATCGCTTCCGTCTTCATCGTGCCGATTTGCCTGGCAAGCCGGACCTCGTTTTTCCGGGACGGTGCGCTGTCATTTTCGTTCATGGTTGTTTTTGGCATGGCCATCATTGCAAACGCGGAGCACTAAAGCCAAGAACGAATACCGCATTCTGGAATGAAAAGCTTTCCGGAAACATTAAGCGGGACAAACGGCAACTGTCTATGTTGCGAGAAGCTGGATGGCGCGTGCTTGTTATTTGGGAATGTGAGACTAAGGAAGAAAGCCGTTTAACTATCCGATTACGCAAATTTCTAGATTAGTGGTCCGAAAGCTGGTTATTCCTCATCGAGTTCCACCACCACCGCCTCACCCTTTTCGAGTGCGATAGCGAGGTGGCCGTCGCGTAGGGCGCGGGCGTCATTGCCGAAGACTTCCGCGCGCCAACCGTGAAGCGCGGCAACCTCTTCGTCCTCGAACGCGGCAAGCTTTTCGATGTCGTCCGTATTGGCGATGAGGCGCGGGGCGACGCGTGCGTCTTCGGCACGCAAACGCAGCAGCGTCTTCAGCAGATCGATGGCGGACGGCGAAGGCTCGCGCTTGCGGCGCGCGCGTTCGGGTTCGATGCCTTCGGGCGGCGGTGCTTCGCGTCCGTGTTCGATGGCGGTGAGCAATCCCTTGCCCTGGCGCGACGACGCAAAGCCTTTCGGCAGGCTGCGGATGCGTTCCAGCGAGTCTGCGTCCTGGGGCGGATGCGCTGCGATTTCGAGCAGCACTTCGTCTTTCACGATGCGATTGCGCGGCACATCGCGCGTCTGCGCCTCGCGCTCACGCCACGCAGCAATCGCGGCAAGCACGGCGAGGAAGCGTTTGTTATGCGTGCGCGCCTTCAACCGTTTCCACGCCGTCTCGGGATCGAGCGCGTAAAGCCCCGGGTTTTTCAGCGCCGACAATTCCTCTTCGACCCAGGCCCCGCGGCCCGTGCGCAACAATTCTTTTTCAAGCGCTTCATAGATCACGCGCAGATGCGTGACATCGGCAAGCGCGTAATCGAGTTGCCGTGCGCTGAGCGGCCGCCTGCTCCAATCGGTGAAGCGGGCGGATTTGTCGATCTCCGCATGGGTGAGCTTGCGCGCGAGCGTTTCATAGGACGCCGCTTCGCCGAAGCCGCACACCATCGCCGCGATCTGTGTGTCGAACAGCGGATCTGGAATCACGCCGCCCTGATGATGGAAAATCTCGATGTCCTGCCGCGCCGCATGCAGCACCTTCACGATGCCGGGGCGCTTGAGCAGCGTGTAGAACGGCTTGAGATCGATGCCGTCCGCTAGCGGGTCAATGATCGCCTCTGTGCCGGTCGCCGCCACCTGGATGAGGCATAGTTTCGGCCAATAGGTCTGGTCGCGCATGAACTCGGTGTCGAGCGCGAGATAGGGCGCGGCCTCCAACTCGTGAACCAGAGCCTCGAGCGCCTTTGTGGAATCGACGATCCGCATGGCCTTGGGCTATAGCGGATTTTGCCCCCGGGCTCGCGCGTTTTCGCGCCCTTGACTTGGGCCGGGACGCTTCGCCACATACGCGCCGCTTCAAGGGGGCCACATGCACGCCTATCGCACCCATAATTGCGGCGCGCTGCGCA
>DATHQA010000145.1:0-6115 GCA_035483375.1 Rhizomicrobium sp.
GGGCTTCAAAACCTTCGCGATTTCGCCCGAAAGAATCTCGCGGATTTCATGGTCCGAGATTTCCTTGTCATAGCGTCCGCGCGCAACCGCTGCGGCAAGCGATTTCGCCGATACCGTTCCCATATCGGCGCGGATCAGCGCTTCTTCGAGTTCGGCGACGACCGCCGCATCGAGCTTCTTCTTGGTGAAAATGCCCGTGATGTTTTCGCTGAGCGAAACCGCGCTCTTGGAAAGCCCCTCTTGCAGCCGCTCGAGCAAGGTCGGCGGCGGGGGCGGCATGCCGAAATATTTCAGCATGCGGCGAGGAGTGCGGTTGGTGTGGCGCCCATGATGCGCGCGCGCGCGAATGTTCCTGCCTCGCCCGCAAGTTGCACGGGCGCGAAACATTCCGTGCGGCCCATGCCTGTTTTTTCGATCAGCACGCTTTGTTCGCTGCCGATGAGGGAAGCAAAACGGGAGGCAAGCGCCGCCGCACCTTTCTCGCGCAGACGCGCGGCGCGTTCTTTCACAAGCTTCTTTGGCAATTGAGGCATTCGTGCCGCAGGTGTGCCTTCGCGGGCGCTGAACGGAAACACATGCAGGCTCGAAAGCCCTGCATCATCCACGAGCGCGAGTGTGTTTTCGAACATCGCGTCGGTTTCGGTGGGAAACCCTGCGATGAAATCCGCGCCGAATGCGGCTTCGGGGCGCAAGCGGCGCACGTCATTGCAGAACGCAATCGTATCGGCACGCGCATGGCGCCGCTTCATGCGCTTCAGGATCATGTCATCGCCTGATTGCACGGAAAGATGGAAATGCGGCATGAGGCGGACCTCCTCCGCAATCGCGCGCATCAGCGCATTGTCCGCCTCGATGGAATCGATGGAGGAAAGCCGCAAGCGCTTCAATTCCGGCACCAGTTTCAAAACCTTGCGCACGAGTTGGCCGAGGCTGGGCTTGCCCGGCAGATCCGCGCCGTAAGCGGTCAAATCCACGCCCGTCAACACGATTTCGGGGAAACCTGCTTCGGTCAAACGGCGCGCTTCCTCCACCACCGATCCCATCGGCACGCTGCGCGAAGCCCCGCGCCCGAACGGAATAATGCAGAATGTGCAGCGATGATCGCAGCCATTCTGGATTTGCAGGAAGGCGCGCGCGCGACCTTCGAAACTGTCCACGAATTGTGCTGCCGTCTCGCGCACACTCATAATGTCATTGACGCGCACGCGTTCGGTGTCAGGCGCGTAGCTTTGAGCCGCAAGTTTCTCCTGATTGCCGAGCACAAGATCGACTTCGGCCATGCCCGCATAAGTCTCGGGCCGGATTTGTGCCGCACATCCGGTCACGATGATGCGCGCATCGGGATGTTCGCGGCGCGCCTTGCGGATCGCTTGACGCGATTGGCGCACGGCTTCCGCCGTCACGGCGCAGGTATTGAACACGATGGCGTCTTCAAGCCCTGCTTCGCCCGCACGCGCGCGAATGGCTTCGCTCTCGTATGCGTTGAGGCGGCAACCGAAGGTGACGATCTCAAGATTGCTCATGCGAACGCCTTCAGATCGATTTCGCCTTTGAACGAAAGCGTAGTCGGTCCCGTCATCAACATATGGTTGTCGCTTTCGCGCCAATGGATGTGAAGCGGGCCGCCATCGAGCAACACTTCTACGTTGCGGCCCGTGAAACCTCTAAGATGTGCCGCGACCGCTGTTGCACACGCGCCCGTACCGCAAGCACTTGTGATGCCCGCGCCGCGTTCCCACACGCGCATACGCAAACGGTCCGGTCCCACAAGCGAAACGAATTCCACATTCGTGCGCGCGGGAAATAAAGGATGATGTTCGATCCTGGAGCCGAGCGCAGCGACTGACGCTTTCTCCGCATCCTCGACAAACAGCACGCAATGCGGATTGCCGGTCGAAAGTGCGGTCACGTCATAAGACGCGCCATCGATAGTGAGCATGAAACGTTCGGCGGTCTTCGGCTCCGAAAGCGGAATGTCCTGCCAGCCGAATTTCGGCTCGCCCATATCGACCGTGACGGAACCTGCGCCCGCATCGTCGCACACAAGCGCCCCACCGATTGTGTCGATGCGCACGCTTTGGGTGCCGCGTTCGTCCATCAGCAAGCGCGCCACACAGCGCGCAGCATTGCCGCAGGCTTCGACCTCTCCACCATCGGCATTGCGGATGCGCATGAATGCGTCCGTGCCATTCGCACTTTTCTCGATGACGATGAGCTGGTCGCAGCCGACACCGAAGCGCCGGTCGGCAATGGCGCGCGCGGCCTCCGGCGCAAAGGCAAGCGGATGGCTTCGCGCGTCGAACACTGCGAAATCATTGCCCAGCCCGTGCATTTTGAGGAACGCCGTCATGGAGCGGTATATAAGCGCGCGCAGCAGGCCGGGCCAGTGCCCCGTCTATTCCGCCGCAATGCTATGGACCGGTATGCTGTCCAGTTCGCCATTCAGAGCGGATTGTGCCTGCCAAAGATCGAAAGCCTGCTGCATGCGCAGCCAAAGGCCCGGGCCGTTGCCGCAGAATCGGCCAAGCCTGAGCGCCATCTCCGCTGTCACAGCCGAGCGGCCGGACATCACAGCATGAAGCGTTTGACGAGATACCCCAAGTTGCCTTGCGGCTTCGCTGACCGAAAGCTTCAGCCCCGGCAGCACGATATCATGGAACAATTCGCCGGGATGCGTAGGCTTGCGTGTCAAACGCGGCTCAATGGTCCTGGACGAGGTCGAGCTTGAACGCTTCGCCGTCTTTCCACTCGAACGTGATGCGCCACGGTCCATTGACATCCACTCGCCATCTCACCGGTTTGTAACGGCTATCGGAATGAAGCCGTAGGCCGGGCAGTTTCAGATCATCCAGTTTTTCTGCCCGATGGATCGCATCGAGAATCTGGATGCAACGCTTCGCCAAATCCTGCCTGACACGCTTGCTCCTCCCGGTTTCAAATAATTCTTTGAGACCTTTGTCGGCAAAGGACTGTATCATGGCGCACTCCTGCGCTAAGGCGCATTTATGCGCCGTTTCGTCTCCTTACCGTAAGAGGACTGTAAAGCATATCTTTCCATATGTCAAGTGTCGCTTTACGGTTGCTTTCCGCGACAGAAGAGTCATAAATCACGACTATCCGGAAAGGCTGAGCCCTTCCGGTCATCGGCTAGGCCGGTGATCGCCCCCAGGCAGCGCAGGTGCGCCCCCTGGGGCGTTTGTGCTTTGGAGTTTGGATGTTCGACAGTCTGCAAAAGCGCCTGAGTGAGACGTTCGACCGGCTGCGTGGCCGAGGCGCGCTCAGTGAAGCCGATGTCGATGAAGCGCTCGGCGAAGTCCGCGCAGCCCTCATCGATGCGGATGTGGCGCTGCCCGTCGTCAAGGATTTCATCGAGCGTGTGCGCCCGCGCGCGATCGGCGTCGAAGTCATCCGCTCCGTCACGCCGGGCCAGCAAGTTGTCAAGATTGTGCATGACGCGCTTGTCGAAACGCTCGGCGCGGAGAATGCGGCGCTCAATCTCGGTTCGCCGCCCGCGCCTATCCTGATGGTCGGTCTGCAAGGTTCCGGCAAAACGACGACCTCGGCCAAGCTCGGCCTCATGCTGCAGACGCGTGAGAAGAAGCGCGTGCTCATGGCCTCCCTCGACGTGCGCCGCCCCGCCGCGATGGAGCAGTTGAAGATTCTCGGCGAGCAGGCGGGCGTGGCCACGCTTCCCATCGTTGCCAATCAGATGCCCGTCGATATCGCGCGGCGTGCGCTCGCATCGGCTCGTGTCGGCGGCTACGACGTGCTCATCCTCGACACCGCAGGCCGCCAGCACATCGACGAAGCGTTGATGGTTGAGGTCGCGCAGGTGCGAGATGCCGTGCATCCGCACGAGACGCTGCTTGTCGCCGACAGTCTCACGGGTCAGGACGCGGTCAATATCGCGAAGTCGTTCAATGAGCGTGTGATGCTTTCGGGCATCGTGCTCACGCGCGCCGACGGCGATTCACGCGGCGGTGCCGCGCTTTCGATGCGCCATGTCACGGGCGCGCCGATCAAATTCCTCGGCATGGGCGAAAAGCTCGATGCGCTTGAGGCATTTCATCCCGGCCGCGTCGCAAGCCGCATCCTCGACATGGGCGATGTCGTCAGCCTTGTCGAAAAGGCTGCCGAGACCATTGACAAGGAAAAGGCAGAGAAGCTCGCCCGCAAGATGAAGAAGGGCGAGTTCGATATGGACGATCTCGCCGAACAATTGCGCCAGATGAAAAAACTCGGCGGCATGTCGGGCGTGCTGTCGATGCTGCCGGGCATTGCGCGCGTGAAGGATCAACTCGCAACCGCGGGCCTCGACGACAAGCTGCTTTCGCGTCAGGAAGCGATCATTCTTTCCATGACGAAGAAGGAGCGGACGAAACCCGATGTCATCAACGGCTCGCGGCGCAAACGCATCGCGTCCGGTGCGGGCGTCGAGGTCAGCGAAGTCAACAAGCTTCTCAAAATGCACCGCCAGATGGCGGACATGATGAAGTCGATGGGAAAGATGGGCGGACGTTTGCCTCAAGGGCTTGCGGGCCTCATGGGCGGCGCTATGCCGCCGGGATTTCCCGGACGTAAGTAATTTCACAGATCAACGAAAGGAAAGATCATGGCACTCAGAATCAGGCTTGCGCGCGGCGGCACGAAGAAGCGCCCGCATTACAACATCGTCATCGCGGATTCCGCTTCGCCGCGCGACGGCCGCTTCATCGAGAAGATCGGATTCTACAATCCGCTTCTGCCGAAGGAGCATGCGGATCGTCTGAAGCTTGATCTCGAAAAGGCGAAGGTGTGGATCGCGAAGGGCGCGGTCGCGACGGATCGCGTGCATCGGTTTCTATCCGATGCGGGCGTGCTGAAGCCGCTCACGAAGAACAATCCCGAAAAGGCCAAGCCCAAGAAAAAGGCGCAGGAACGCGCGGCTGCTGCCGCGGGCGCATAAAGCGCAAATACGATAGAATGGCCGTATGACACGTGACGTGGTTCTGGGCGTTGTGACCGGGGCGCATGGGCTCAAAGGAGAGGTGCGGGTGAAAACCTTCACCGAAACGCCGGACGGTTTGGGCGCATACGGTCCATTGCGCGGCAGCGACGGGCGTGTGTTCACGGTTGCGGATTCGCGCGTCGTGAAAGCGGGCGAAGCGGTCGTGCGCTTTGAAGGCGTCGGCACGCGCGAACAGGCCGAAGCGCTCAAGGGTGTGGAGCTTCACATCACGCGTGAGGCGTTGCCCGAAACAGATGAAGAAGAATTCTATCATGCCGATCTCATCGGTCTGCGTGCGGAAGACGAAGCGGGCCGCGCGATCGGCGCGATACGTGCGATCCACAATTTCGGCGCGGGCGATGTGATCGAGATTGCGCGCGAAGACGGCGGCAATGTCCTTCTTCCGTTCACGAAGCGTAACGTGCCCATCGTGGAAGACACCCGTATCGTTATCGCCACGCCGGAAGATTTCGAGGAAAAGGGAAACGTGGAATGAGCGAAATCACATTCCGCCATGCGGACAGGAACGACATCCCGGCCATCATCGCGATGCTTGCCGACGATGACATCGGCGAAAGCCGCGAGAATGCGAGCGCCGAACTCGCACCTGCCTATGAACGCGCCTTCGAGGAAATGAATGCGTGTCCCGGCAATTACATCCTGCTTGCTGAGGCGGATGGCCAGCTTGTGGGTTCGCTGCAACTTGTCTTCGTGCCCGGCCTTTCGCGCCAGGGCACCAAACGCGCGATCGTCGAAGCGGTGCGCGTGAAGTCGGCTGTGCGTGGACGGAATATCGGCACGGCACTGATGAAACGCGCGATTGCGGAAGCGCGCGAAGCGGGCTGCAAACTCGTGCAGCTCACATCCGACCGCCGCCGCACGCGCGCGCATCTGTTCTATCGCCGCCTCGGCTTCGAACAGAGCCATGTGGGATTCAAAAGGGATTTGTGAGGGTGTGGTCCGCGACCGTCCTGACACTATTCCCGGAGATGTTTCCGGGGCCGTTGGATGTGTCGCTTATCGGCAAGGCGCGCGAGAAGAATCTGTGGTCGCTTGAAACGCGCGATATCCGCGAACACGGCGTCGGCAAGCATCGCCAGGTGGACGATACGCCGTCGGGCGGCGGGC
>DATHQA010000146.1:0-15179 GCA_035483375.1 Rhizomicrobium sp.
TGTCCGGCGGGCGTGTATGAGGTGGTGCAGGAGACCGCCGGCCCGCGCTTCCAGATCAACGCGCAGAATTGCGTTCACTGCAAAACGTGTGACATCAAAGACCCGGCGCAGAACATCAACTGGGTGACGCCGGAAGGTGGCGGGGGCCCCAATTACTCGAACATGTGAGGAGTAGTCGTTTGCGTGTAACCCGTGCCCTGTTCTTAGCCGCCGCTCTGGCACCGTTGCTGGCGGGCTGCGAAACGATGAACAGTCTCGTTCCGCCGAAAACCTGGTTCTCGTCGTCCGACTCTGAAGCTGAATCGCGCACCACCGCCCAGCAGAGCCAGAGTTATGGCGATTACCTGAACGCACGCTTTGCGGCGAGCGAACACAACATGGTCGATGCGGCGCGGTTCTATCGCGAGAGCCTGCAGACAGATCCGAACAATGCGGACCTGCTTGCGCGCGCCTTTCTGTTCACGGCCTCGGCAGGCGATGTCGATAGCGCGGGCAAATATGCGCAAGCCGTCATCGATCAGGAAGCCGACAATCGTGCGGCGCGCATGACGCTTGCGATCGTCGCGATGCACAACAGCAATTATTCCGACGCGCGCAGCCAGCTTGCGCATTCCGCGACAGGGCCGTTCACGGCGCTGACGATTTCGCTGCTCGACGCCTGGGCGGCAGCGGGCGAGAAAGATCCCGATGCGGCGCTGAAGGATTTGTCCCAGCTCAAATCGCAAGGCGGCACGGATGCGCTCGAAGCGTTCCATCGTGCGCTCATCCTCGATCAGGCCGGACGTTCGGAAGACGCGGATGTCGCTTATCAAGAGGCGTTGAAGGCGGCGGGCAACGGTCCGCGCGTGGCCGATGCCTATGGCCGCTATCTCGAACGCGCAGGCCGCATCGACGATGCCAAAGCGTTTTATTCCAAGCTTGAAAACGACGCGGCGCTCGCGCCCATCGTAGCGGCCGCAAAGGAGCGCATCCGCGCGGGCGTCACGCCGCAGCCGCTTGTCGCGACGCCGGAGCAGGGTGCCGCCGAAGCGTTGTTCGGCATCGCTGCGTCGCTCACCGATGACTCCAGCGCCGATGTGTCGGTGTTGTATTTGCGTTTTGCGCGTTACCTGCGCCCCGATCTCGATCTTGCGAATATCCTGCTCGCGGACCGCCTCGAAACGATGGGCAAAATTCCGGAAGCGATCGAGGCCTATAAATCCGTCGATGAATCTTCGCCCTATCACGAGGTGGCGAGCGTGCAGGTCGCTATCGACGAAGCGCGTCTCGAAAAGAACGACGAGGCGATTGCGGAATTGAAAGCGATCACCGTCGCGCATCCGAACGACATCGAAGCATGGACGGCGCTGGGCGATACCTATCGCACGCTTGGCCGTTTTGCGGATGCGTCGGATGCTTACGATCACGCCATACAGGCGCGCGGTTCGCTCGATGCGAAAGCGTGGCCGCTGCTTTACGCGCGCGCCGTGGCGGAGGAGCAATCCAAGCATTGGAATCTTGCCGAACTCGATCTCAAACAGGCGCTCAAGCTCAATCCCGAGCAGCCGGAGATTTTGAACTATCTCGGCTATTCATGGGTCGATCAGGGCCGCAATCTGCCCGAAGCGCTCGCGATGCTCGAGAAAGCGCGCGCGTTGCGCCCGTTTGACGGTTACATCGCCGACAGCGTGGGCTGGGCCTATTACAAGGTCGGCCGTTACAACGATGCGGCGAAGGCGCTTGAAAGTGCCGTGCTGCTCGTGCCGGGCGATGCGACGATCAACGATCATCTCGGCGATGCCTATTGGCGCGTGGGCCGCAAGCTCGATGCGCGATTCCAATGGAGCCACGCGCTCGCGTTCAATCCCGATCCCAAGGAAAAAGACGTCCTCGAAAGCAAGCTGAAGACGGGTCTTACGCCGACGAGCGGCGGGTGAAGATCCAGGCGCCCGCCAAGGTCAATCTGTTCCTGCATATCGGATCGCGGCGGGATGACGGATATCACAATCTCGAAAGCCTCGCGGTGTTCGCGCGCGTGAGCGATGAGCTTTCGTTCGCGTCTGCTGATGAGTTGTCGCTTGAGATAGACGGGCCGTTCGCTAGCGATCTTCATGCGGAAAAGAATAATCTCGTTCTGCGGGCCGCGCGCGCACTTGGCGAATATGCGGCTATGAAATCGAAGCGCGAGAAAACCGGCGCGCATATCCGTTTGACGAAAAATCTGCCCGTCGCATCCGGTATCGGCGGCGGGTCTGCGGATGCAGCGGCAACGCTGCGCGGGCTTACCCTGTTATGGGATTTGCATATAGACAAGGAAATGCTCGGCAGCATCGCGTTGTTGCTCGGCGCGGATGTGCCCGTTTGTCTGCTGAGCAAACCTTCATGGATGGAAGGCGTGGGTGAACGCGTCACGCCGATCTTCGGCATTCCCGAATTGCCGATGGTGCTTGTCAATCCCCGTATCGCGGTTTCGACGGCGCATATCTTCGGCGCGCTGAAGGAACGAACAGGCACGGGACAAGTGCCTAAGCCCAAAAATATTCGCGACGCGAAAACGCTCGCGAATTACCTGCGCGCGACGGCCAACGATCTCGAAGCGCCCGCCATGGAAGAAGCGCCTATCATCAATGATGTGATCACCGCACTTTCGAGCAGCGGCGCGTTGCTCTCGCGCATGTCGGGCAGCGGGGCGACATGTTTCGGGTTGTTCGAGAACCAAGACGATGCGAACAAAGCAGCCGTAACTATTTCGAACGCACATCCGAATTGGTGGATAACTGCTGCCTAGTTTGTCATCTCCGGCGAGTACGAGCGTTTCACGCGAGCGCGAGGGAAGGGGACCCAGGCATCTATGTCCGCTCAATGCAAAAAGAATCCGAAGAATAATTGTCTAAATCAGGTGATCGTCGCCACCTGGGTCCCCTTCCCCTGACGATGCTTCGCATCGCTAGGCCGGGGATGACATTTTCTGTTTTAATACGCCCGTTCAACGCAGAAATCGGCAACCGCCACCAATGCCTCGCGCAAAGGCGAGGGCGGCAGCACGCCGAGTGCATCGCAAGCACTGTCCGCATAGGCTTGCGCGCGCGAGAGCGTTTCGCGGATCGCACCCGTTTCCTCCACATACGCGATCGCGCGCTGGAGATCTGCGGCTTCCTGTTTGCCGCTTTCGATGACGCGGCCCCAGAATATGCGCGCCTCCGCATCTGCCGCTCGCACCGCGAGGATCACGGGTAGCGTCACTTTCGCTTCGCGGAAATCATCGCCCACGGATTTGCCCATAAGCGCCGCGCGGCCCGAATAATCGAGCGCATCGTCCACGAGTTGGAACGCAATGCCGAGATTGCGTCCGTAATCGCGCAACGCCTGCGCAGCAGGTTTTCCCGGTCCCGCAAGCGCTGCACCGGCTTCACCGGCGGCTGAGAACAACGCCGCCGTCTTCGCCGCCACAACGGTCAGATAATCTTGTTCGGAGATCGCCAGATTGTTCGCGGATTTCAACTGCAGCACTTCGCCTTCGGCAATCACGGCGGATGCATTGGCGAGAATGTTGAGCACCTCGAGATTGCCTGCTTCGACCATCAATTGAAACGCGCGGCTGAACAGGAAATCGCCGACCAGCACGCTGGGCTTGTTGCCCCATATGATATTCGCCGCATCCTTGCCGCGCCGCATCGCGCTTTCATCGACGACATCGTCATGCAGCAGCGTGGCCGTGTGGATGAACTCGACCGCTGCCGCGAGTTTCGCATGCGCGGTGCCTTCGTATCCGGCCAACCGCGCTGCCGCGAGCGTGAGCAGAGGCCGCAAACGCTTGCCACCCGAATCGATCAGATGCCGCGTCAGTTCGGGAATAAGCGACACCGCGCTCGACATGCGTTCATGAATGAGCCGGTCGGCATCCTCCATATCGGCCTCGACAAGCGCATGCAGCCGCTCGATGGGCGGCAATTCGCGTTCGCGCTTGATGGCTTCGGCCGTCTTCATACTCTCCGCCTTGCGGGCCGCTTCGGCCTCGGCGACATTAGGAACGGCGCGGAAGCGCGGTCAAGGCGGCAGGTTCCCCCATGCATGAAGTGCTGAAATCCAACAATCCCGTCGAGATCAGTTTCGCCGAAGCGGTGCTGAAGGACGCGGGCATCGACAGCATCGTGTTCGACGAGAATATGAGCGTGCTGGACGGCAGCATGGTCATTTTGCCGCGCCGTTTGATGGTGTCCGACGATGACGGCCCGCGCGCCGAACGGCTGCTGCGCAACGCGCTGAAATGAAGACCACGGAGGATCGATTCCTCGACGCTCGCGTAATTGTGCGTCAGCCCGCACGAGGATTTCGTGCCGGGCTCGATGCCGTGATGCTGGCAGCGGCGGTTCCCGCGCGCGATGGCGACGAGATGTTGGAGCTTGGCGCGGGCGTGGGAACCGCGAGCCTGTGCCTTGCGAGCCGTGTGCGCTGTTCGGTCATAGGCATCGAAATCGACGAGGGGCTTGCCGAACTCGCCAATGAAAATGCCGCGGCGAATGGCATGGCGGACCGCGCGCGCTTCATCGCTGGCGACGCGCTCGCGCCGCCAACGGCTTTGCGCCGGGCCTTCGATCACGTCTTCTGCAACCCACCATTCCATGACGAGCGCGGCCGAGGTTCGCCGGATGTCGCACGCGCCCTTGCCAAACAGGATGTCGGAAGCCTAAAGCAATGGCTTAGCTCAGGCCGCAAACGCACTCATCCGAAAGGGACTTTCACCACCATTATCCGCGCTGACCGTCTCAATGAGGCGCTCGCCGTGCTATCCGCCACTGGTATCAGCATCCTGCCGCTCTGGCCCAGCCGCAGCGAGGCGGCCAAGCGCGTCATCCTGCAATGCCGACCGGGCTCGCGTGCGCCGATGGCGCTTCTGCCCGGCCTCGTGCTGCACGAAAACGGCGGCAATACGCCCGACGCGGAGGCCATTTTGCGTGGGCGTGCTTGCCTTGCCCGGCATTTCACCGGCCTGTAGCTTCCGCGCGCCATGGCACGCACCTTTCAAGACCTTATCCTCACGCTCCAGAATTTCTGGGCGAAGCAGGGCTGTCTCATCCTCCAACCTTACGACATGGAGATGGGCGCGGGCACCTTCCATCCGGCTACGACGCTGCGCGCTCTCGGCCCCAGGCCGTGGCGGGCGGCTTATGTCCAGCCTAGCCGCCGCCCCAAGGATGGCCGCTATGGCGAGAACCCGAACCGGCTCCAGCATTATTACCAGTATCAGGTGATCCTGAAGCCCGCGCCCGCCGATGTGCTCGACATCTATCTGGAGAGCATTCGCGCCATCGGCATCGACCCCGCGCGCCACGATATCCGCTTCGTCGAGGACGATTGGGAAAGCCCGACGCTGGGCGCCTGGGGCCTCGGCTGGGAAGTGTGGTGCGACGGCATGGAGATTACGCAGTTCACATATTTCCAGCAGGTCGGCGGCATCGATTGTGATCCGGTGAGTGCGGAGATAACTTACGGGCTGGAGCGGCTGGCCATGTATGTGCAGGGCGTGGAATTCGTTTACGACCTCGCCTTCAATGACAAGTTTCGCTACGGCGAAGTGTTCCATCAAAGCGAAGTGGAATTCTCCACCTACGATTTCGAACGCGCCGATACCGAATTGCTCAAGCACCATTTCGAGGATGCGGAGAAGGAATGCGCCGCACTGCTCGATGGGCGCAAGCTCGCGTTGCCCGCTTACGATCAATGCATTAAGGCGAGCCATGCATTCAATTTGCTCGATGCGCGTGGCGTGATTTCGGTGACGGAACGCGCATCCTATATCGGCCGCGTGCGCACGCTCGCGAAAGCGTGTTGTGAAGCGTGGCTCGCAAGCCCGATGGGTGACTATCAGCCGAGGTTTGGCTGATGCCCGATTTGCTGCTTGAACTGTTCAGCGAAGAAATTCCCGCGCGCATGCAGGAAGCCGCAGCGAAGGATCTGGAGCGGCTTATCGTCGGCGCGCTGTCGGATCGCGGCCTCATGTTCGACGGCGCGAAAGCGTTTTCCGGCCCGCGCAGGCTTGCGCTTTCCGTGCTCGGTTTACCTGCGAAGCAACCAGATGTGAGTGAAGAAAAGAAAGGCCCGCGCATCGGCGCGCCGGAGAAAGCGATTGAAGGGTTCTTGCGTTCTGCTGGCGTAACGCTCGATCAATGTGAGAAACGCAATGACGGCAAGGGCGAATTCTACGTCGCGGTGATCGCGCGCAAGGGCCGCGCGACGGCGGATGTGCTTGCCGAAGTGTTGCCTGACGTGTTTGCCAAATTGCCTTGGCCGAAATCGATGCGCTTTCCGGGCAGTATCGTGCGCTGGGTGCGGCCGCTGCATTCGATCCTCTGCACGTTTGACGGCGAAGTGGTGCCGTTCGAATTCGCAGGCGTGAAAAGCGGCAATACAACGCTTGGCCATCGTTTCCTTTCGCGCGGGCCTATCGAAGTGCGCCGCTTCGAGGATTACGAAGAGAAACTTCGCAAAGCACATGTGATCCTCGACACCGCCGAGCGCAAGGAGATCATTCTTCACGAGGTGAAACAGAAAGCATTCGCGCTCGGCCTCGAACTCATCGAGGACGAGGGGCTGCTCAACGAAGTCGCGGGCCTCGCCGAATGGCCGATCGTGCTCATCGGCAGGATCGAAGATCAGTTCATGGACGTGCCGCCGGAGATCCTGCAAACCTCCATGCGCACGCATCAGAAATATTTCGCGCTGCGCGATCCGAAAACAGGCAAACTCGCCAACCGCTTCGCGCTTGTCTCCAACATGGTCGCGGATGATGGCGGCAAAGAGATCGTCGCCGGCAACGAACGCGTCCTGCGCGCGCGCCTCTCCGATGCCAAATTCTTCTGGGATCAGGACCGCAAACGCACGCTCGAAAGCCGGGTAGATGATCTGAAGAACATCGTCTTCCATGCTAAGCTTGGCACGCAATATGAACGTGTCGAACGCATCGAGGCACTGGCAGGTGAGATCGCTGCAAAGATCGGCGCAGATGTCGAGAAATCCAGACGTGCTGCGCACCTCTGCAAAGCCGACCTCACAACGGGCGTTGTCGGAGAATTCCCCGAACTCCAAGGCGTGATGGGCCGTTACTACGCGCTGCATGACGGTGAAGATGCCGAAGTCGCAGACGCCATCCGCGACCACTATAAGCCTCAGGGGCCAGGCGATGTGGTGCCTGCAAGCAAAGTTTCTATCGCCGTTGCACTGGCGGACAAGTTGGATCAACTCGTTGGATTTTTCGGCATAGATGAGAAACCCACGGGTTCGAGTGACCCCTATGCAATCAGGCGTGCTGCGCTTGGGCTCATTCGAACAGTGCTGGAAAGAAATCTTCGAATTAGTATTTTGCGCGGAGAGCACGCACGTTCGCTGTATTCCCGCGTAGCAAAATCGATACAAGATGTCCGGAATCGAGCGTTGCTGGACCCTAATCGTGAGCTGATCCGTAACGTATCTGATCAAGTCGGGTCTGAAAGAATGGCAATTGCGCTTACGCAGCAACTTGATCCTGATGCGACTGCAACCAAGTTTTTGAACAATGTTTCAGGCTTGGGCGTTTTCATCGCTGATCGCCTCAAAGTCGCGTTGCGCGAAAAGGGCACAAGACACGATCTGATCGATGCTGTGTTCAGTCTTGGTGACGAGGATGACCTTGTTAGGCTTGTCGCGCGTGTTGAAGCTCTGCAAGGGTTTCTCAAAACCGAAGATGGAACTAATCTGCTCGCTGGTTACAAGCGCGCGGTGAATATCGTCAAGGCGGAAGAGAAGAAAGACGGTTTTGAATATGCCGGTCTGCCAGAAACGCCTACAAACGCGCCGCTGGAAGAACACGATCTTGCAACGGCGTTGCAAAAGATCGATTCCGATATTGGACTACTCATAAACGCCGAGAAATTTGTCGAGGCGATGAAACTTCTGGCCGGGTTGCGCAAGCCCGTCGATGCGTTCTTCGAGAAGGTGCGCGTGAATGACGAAGACAAGAACATTCGCGCGAACAGGTTGATGCTATTGTCACGCCTGCGCGCGACGCTGCATCTGGTTGCGGATTTTTCGAAGATTGAAGGGTAACGCACACGCGATGACCAAGTGGGTTTACAATTTCGGCGGCGGGTCGGCAGAAGGCGATGCCGCGATGAAGAATCTCCTCGGCGGCAAGGGCGCGAATTTGGCCGAGATGTGCAATCTCGGGCTGCCCGTGCCGCCCGGCTTCACGATCACGACTGAGGTATGCACGCATTATTATAGCCACGGCGAAACCTATCCCGCCGACCTGAAATCCGCCGTCGAGGCTGCACTTGCGCGCGTCGGTGAACTCGCCGACGGCACGCTCGGCGATGCGAAGCGTCCGCTGCTCGTCTCCGTGCGTTCCGGCGCACGCGTTTCGATGCCGGGTATGATGGACACGGTGCTCAATCTCGGCCTCAACGAACAAACGGTCGAGGGCCTTGCCGCACTCACGGGCAATGCACGGTTTGCCTATGATTCCTATCGCCGCTTCATCCAGATGTATTGCGTCGTCGTGCTCGGCATGGAGCATTCGCTGTTCGAGGAAATCCTCGAAACAGAGAAGGAGACGAAGGGCATCGAACTCGACACCGATCTCGATGCCGCCGATCTCAAACGCATCGCACAATTGTTCAAGGAGCGCGTGAAGAAGGATCTGGGCCGCGCATTCCCCGAAGATGTGCATGAGCAATTATGGGGCGCGATTGGTGCGGTGTTTAGTTCATGGCAATCGTCGCGCGCGAAAACCTATCGCCGCTTGCACGAGATTCCCGAAAATTGGGGCACCGCCGTCAATGTGCAGGCGATGGTGTTCGGCAATCGCGGCGATACGAGCGCCACGGGCGTCGCGTTCACACGCGATCCTTCCACGGGCGAAAAGCTGCTTTATGGCGAATTCCTCATCAACGCGCAGGGCGAGGATGTCGTGGCCGGCATCCGCACGCCGCAGCCGATCTCCAAAGTCGTGCGTGAGCGCGGCAAGGGCAAAAAACCTTCGATGGAAGAAGCGATGCCGGAGGCTTTTGCAGAGCTTTCGCGCATTGGCGCGCGCCTCGAAGCCCATTACCGCGATATGCAGGATGTCGAATTCACCGTGCAGGAAGGCAAGCTTTTCATGCTGCAGACGCGCGGCGGAAAACGCACGGCTGAGGCGGCGTTGAAAGTCGCCGTGGATATGGCGAGCGAAGGCCTCATCGACCGCAACGAAGCGGTTGCGCGCGTCGATCCGCATGCACTCGATCAATTGCTGCACCCGACGCTCGATCCCGACGCGCCGCGCGAACAGATCGCGGTTGGCCTTGCCGCATCGCCGGGCGCGGCCACGGGCGAGGTCGCATTCACGGCGGAGGAGGCGGAGAAACTCGCTGCCGACAGTCGCGATGTCATTCTCGTGCGCACCGAAACGAGCCCGGAAGATATTCACGGCATGCATGCGGCTCGCGGCATTCTCACGGCACGCGGCGGCATGACGAGCCATGCGGCCGTTGTGGCGCGCGGCATGGGTCGGCCATGCGTGTCCGGCGCGGGCGCGCTCAAGATCGATGCCACGAATGGTACGCTGAGTGTGGGCAATGTCGTCGTGAGGCGTGGCGACATCATCACGATCGACGGTACGAGCGGGCAGGTATTCAAGGGCCGCGTGGCGTTGCGCCAACCGGAGATGACATCGGATTTCATCACGCTCATGGGCTGGGCGGATTCGATCCGTACACTGAAAGTTCGCACGAATGCGGATACGCCTGCCGACGCGGAAGTGGCGCGGCGTTTCGGCGCCGAAGGCATCGGGCTTTGCCGTACTGAGCATATGTTCTTCGAAGCGAACCGCATCGTCGCCGTGCGCCAGATGATTTTGGCGGATGACGCGCGCGCGCGCGCGGCCGCGTTGGCCAAATTGCTCCCCATGCAGCGCAGCGATTTCGAAGCGATCTTCCGCGCGATGGAAGGATTGCCCATCACGATCCGTCTGCTCGATCCGCCGCTGCATGAATTCCTGCCGCAAAGCGACGAGGAAATTGCAGAGGTGGCGAAGGCCGCGGGCGGCGATCCCGCGAAGCTGCGCGCGCGTGCGATCAGCCTGCATGAGAGCAATCCCATGCTCGGTCATCGCGGTTGCCGCCTTGGCATCACTTATCCAGAAATCTACGAGATGCAGGCGCGCGCTATTCTAGAAGCAGCCCTCAATGTGGAAGAGGCGGGCGGCGCACCGGTGAAACTCGAGATCATGATCCCGCTTGTGGGATTCCTCACTGAACTGGAGATGCTGAAAAACCGCATCGCTGCGGTTGCCGAAGCGGTGAAGAAAGAACGCGGTCGTGCGCCGCATTATCTTATCGGCACGATGATCGAGCTTCCGCGCGCTGCATTACGCGCGGGCGAAATCGCGAAGGCCGCGGAATTCTTCTCCTTCGGCACGAACGATCTTACGCAAACGACATTGGGCGTGAGCCGCGATGATGCGGGCACGTTCCTCACCGAGTATCTTTCACGCGGCATTATTCCGCGCGATCCGTTTGTTACGATCGATGTCGATGGCGTCGGCGAACTCGTCGAAATCGCTGCGGAACGCGGGCGCTCCGTGCGACCAGATTTGAAACTTGGCATATGCGGCGAACATGGCGGCGACCCGGATTCCATCCGTTTTTGTCACAATGCGCATCTCGATTATGTGTCGTGTTCGCCGTTCCGCGTGCCCGTGGCGCGACTTGCTGCCGCACAGGCAGCCTTGGAATCTCCAAGAGATTTTGATTAACGCCGATTGAGCCGCATACGGAATATGCAGGAAAACCCTGGATTTTTCTGCTTTTTATATGACACGGCGTCAAGTTTCTATTCGATTTTTATTTGACCTATTTCAACCAGACTGGCACAAAATCATCCACGCGCGGCCCGCTCGTGCGTCGCAGGAAATCCAAGAGATCAATTCGAGAATGAAACGATTTCTCCCTGCCGCATTGTGCGTGGTGATCGGCGTCAGCGCCGCGACCTTCGCAGCTGACATGTACGAGACGCGCGATGCCGACGCGCCGCATGTAATTAATCTGCCCACGGAGCAAATCGTCCGTATACCGCTTATCGAGGCGGTGACGATCACACCGCAAGTCGAAACTCCTGCGATGCCGACCGCGCATGAGGAAGCGCTCGCGCAGCTTGCAACCGAACATCGCTGCCTGTCCGAAGTACTTTATTACGAAGCGCGCGGCGAAGGCACGGTGGGGCAAGAAGCTGTGGCCGAGGTCGTGTTCAATCGCCTGCGCGACCGCGCCTATCCGCATTCGATCTGCGGTATCGTCTATCAGGGGTCGCAGGTCCATTCCTGCCAGTTTGCGTTTGCCTGTGACGGGGAACGGAGGCAGCCGCACTCCGCTTCGGAATGGGCCGCAGCCGAGACGGTGGCGGCGCAAATCCTGACCGGGCAAATGCGGCTTGGCGGGCTTACGGGTGATGCACTCTACTTTCGCGCCGCCGGACAGGTGCTGGAGCCTGACGGCCTCGTGCGCACGATCCAGATCGGCAATCAGGTGTTCTTCCGTGACGCGCCCAAGAGCCGGGCAAGCTGAGGCCTGCAGCCTTTCCGATTTTTAATGCTCAGCTTGCAGCGTTTCTGCGCCTTGCCTAGTAAATAGGGCTCGAGCGAGGGCAGGCGGGCATGCCGGGCAATATTGGGCCGGAACTAACAGACAACCCGGACGGGAAGGCACCGCACGCAGAGCATACGCTGCGCCAATGGGCCTATGCCATCCTGGAAGAGGGCCAGCTCGAGGGTGTTTTCAGCCGCATCATCGAAGCGCTGCTCATCACGCTCATCATCGCGAATGTCGCCGCCGTCGCGCTCGAATCCGTAGCGTCGATCTATGCAAAATATCATATCTTCTTCAAGGAATTCGAGCGTTTCTCGGTCGGCGCCTATACTGTGGAATATCTCATACGCATTTGGTCCTCGGTGGAGGATCCGCGCATCGCCGCGCGAGGGCCGATCAAAGGCAGGCTCGCCTTCGCGATGCGGCCGTTGATGCTCATCGATCTGATGGCGTTCGCGCCGAGCTATCTCGGGTTCCTGTTCGCGGTCGATCTGCGCGTGCTGCGCATCTTCCGCCTGTTCCGGCTCGTGAAGTTGGCGCGTTATTCGCCCGCGCTGCCCGCGCTGCTCGGCGTGCTTTATGCGGAGCGCTCGTCGCTGTTCGCCTCCATGATCCTCACGCTCAGCGTGATGTGCGTGAGCGGTGAGCTTATGCATCTCGCGGAAGGCGCCGTTCAGCCCAGGACTTTCGGCAGCATGCCGGATGCAATGTATTGGGCGATCACAACGCTGACGACGGTGGGCTACGGCGACGAAGTTCCCATCACGCCGCTCGGCAAATTCATCGCCGGCGTGACGATGGTGACGGGCCTTTTGTTGTTCGCGCTGCCTATCGGCATCATCGCGAACGGCTTTGTGAACGATCTGCATCGCCGCCAATTCGCGATCACGTGGAGCATGCTGAAGCGCCAGCCTTTGTTTTCTGGCTTCGATGTGGAATCCGTCACCGAGATATTGGATTCCATGAGCGCGAAACTTGTGCGCGAGCATGCGCAATTGGCGCTGACGGGCCAGCTTGCAACGATGTTCTATCTCATCGTTTCGGGCCACGCGCGCGCGGAACATGAAGGCGAAGAGATCGATCTCGGCCCCGGCGATATCGTGGGCGAGGAAGCGATGCATGCGACGAGCCTCTATGCGCGCACCGTGACGGCGCGCACGGAGATGCGCCTCATCGTCTTGCCGGGCGAGGAACTTCGCCGCCTTGCAAGAAAATTTCCGCTGCTCGGCCGCCGCATAAGGCAGGAGGAACCCTGGTAATCCGCGGTTTTTCGCAATTTCGCACGAAGTTCGCATAAACCCCGCGCGTGAAAAGCTACGTTTCATTAGCGGTCGTTTGAAGGTTAATTGGTATTGCGCCGCGCGATACGCCAAGTTCCATGTGGGGCCCGAACGATTGGGGCGTGGCTATGAAACGGATTGCGATAAGCGCGTTGGGCTTTGGTGCGGTGTTGCTTGCAACGTCCGCGATGGCGGATGAGGGCATGTTCGATACGGCGTTCGGCACGCCGTTCATCGCCGCCAACGGCACGATGCTGACGCTCACGCCGTCCGAAGACGGTATGACATTGCGGACGGGTGACGCACATGGCATCGCCAAAACCGTTTCTTTCCAGTTCTACGACGATACTTCAGGGATAGTGACAGACGAAAACATGGGCGGCCGTTTCCGCATCGTGAATCATGCCATTTATATCCGCTTCGACGACGGCCGCCTGGAAAAGATCGCGCCATCCGTGACGGGCGAATTGCAGGTCTTCACGAAAGCGGCGGGCAGCAGCAATTTCGAATGCACGGCGTGGTATCCGCGAGGTCATCGGTTTTCCGCAAACGATATCGGTTGCGTGACGCCGCCCATGCCTGCGTCCGCGCTCAAATCGCCCGTGATACAGGCGAGCATTCCGAAATCCACGCTCGCGCCGTTGCAGGCCGTGGTCGTGAACGCATCGGTCGTGCACACGATCGATGAGCCGATGGTTGCGAATCCCGTCATATCGGGCAGTGCAGCTCTCGCGGCGCCCCAGAGCTTCGCACTGCCTCCGAAGCAGACTGTTACGGACGACATGCAACCCAATGTGAACGCCGCCGATTGCCTGAGCGTGGAGACGAACGGCACGCATTGGGGCTTCCGCAATCGCTGCGGGTTTGACGTGCAGTTCGCTTATTGCGTGGCGGGCAGCAATAGCCGGCTCACATCCTGCGCGGATGGCGCAGTCACGGGCAGCGTTTCGCCGCATGGTTTCGGCGCGCTCATGGCCGATACGAGCATCGGCGATAAATCGGCCGATCACGATTTTCGCTGGATCGCGTGCAATGGCGGTGCAGGCGAAGTGGTGCCGCATTTGGATCGCTCCGATCCGCCGCGCGGACGTTGTTTACGGTCGTCCTAACTTTTTATCGGAATCCAGATGTCGATACCGCCTTCGCCCGTGCGCGGATCGAAGGTTTCCTTGTGACGTTCGAGGCTAGGCGCATCGGCGGCGATCTTGTTGTGATCGGTCAGCCATGAATTCCAGATCTCGCGATAGGTGTTGCCGAGCAACGCCACATGCGCGCGATGTTCGAACACGGCATAGGTTTGCGGCGCGACGCTGATGCGGTGCAGCCCTTTCGGCGTTTCCGCATCGCGCGCGATTTCCACGGCACACGCATAATCGAACGTTCCCTCATCATCGAGGTTGAAGCTGAGGCCCACGGGTATCTCGCTCACTTTCTTTTCGATGAAGCCGTACATCGCCATGAATTTCTGCCATTGCAGCGGAATGAGATGCGGTTTGTCGAATGCCTGACGCTCCACAAGCCCGATAAAGGTCATCGCGCCGCGCGAAACGATTTTCGGTTCTTCCGGCATCGCGGGTTTTCCTTCCGTCAGTTCGATGGGTTGCACAAGCGGCAATGAGGATAGCGAGGCGTTGCGCTTCACCGTTTCCGGCGTCGTACCGAATTGATCGCGGAACGCACGCGTGAACGCTTCATGCGAGGCGTATCCGGACACGAGCGCGATGGAGAGGATGTCCGGCGCGCCGTCGGCAAGCGCGCGAGCCGCTTCCGTCAAGCGGCGGCCGCGCACATAGCTCATCACCGATTTGCCGGTCGTCGCCCCAAACGCGTGCGCGAGATGAAACGGCGACACGCCGCACGCCTCCGCAATCGAGCGCAGCGTCAAATCGCTTCCGAAATTCCGTTCGATAGTCCAAAGCGCTCTCGCGGTAAGCTGCATGTCTGCCTCTTTCTTCCAGCATGGGCAGAATAGCGTGAGGCCGGGTGCGCCGCTTGATCGAATTTGCGGGTTGCTTCTAGAACACCATATTTGCGAGCGCGCCTTGCAACGTTATGCCGGAGGAACCGACGGCACAGGCCGCTTCGCAACAACCGATGCTGCGCGAAAGCAGGCTTTCGAGCGCTTGTGCCGCCGCAATTTCCGCACGCAGACGGTCGCGTTGCGCCGTGGCGATCTCGCGCGCATCCGTGCAGCTTTGCGTATTGCGGTCGAGAAGCGAAAGCAGCACACGCACTTCCGGAACGGAGAAACGCAAGCTGCGCAGGTTTCGCACCATGGAAAGCCGTTTCAGATGATTCTCGTCATAGAGACGACGTCCGGCCT
>DATHQA010000147.1:0-6305 GCA_035483375.1 Rhizomicrobium sp.
CCTCGGTGTCATGGCCCGCCGGAGTGCGGGCCACCCAGGTGACGCAAGCACTATGACGAAGGAATTGCTCCGTTTGATTCTTTGAAGAAAGGCGCAGACTTCAGCTGGGTGGCCCGCACTCCGGCGGGCCATGACAGTGGAGGAGACGAAACGCTTCTAATTCACAACATCCGCATCGGGCGACCACGCATTGGCGCGCGATTCCGCATCCACCCATGCTTTGTCGGTCAGCGCGCTATCGAGCCGCGCTCGCAAATCGTCGGACACGTCGGGCATCCCAATCGCAAGCCGCGTGCCGTTGCCGTGATAGAGCAACGCCCATTTTCCGGCTTCGACGGGATCGGCCGTCACGCCGCTGCCGTCGAGATAAACGGTGACGAGGCTAAGCTGCGCATTGGGTAATCCCATATTCGCGGTTCGGATCACCCACCGCGCGCCCTCATGCAATTCCGCGGCATGTTGCGCATCCGCCGCGGTCTTGCCCGCATCGAGCAAACACTGGCCGAGATTGTATTGCGCGATGTCGTCGCGATCATTGGCGGCGAGCCTGCGCAGGATGGGAATGGCCTCGTCGCATTTGCCGTGCAGGCGCAATTCCTCCGCCTTGCCTTCCGGATCGGGCGGCAATTGCGGTTGCTCGGCAAGGTGGTCGCCGCCGGGATCGATGCTTTCGCTCGTCGGATCGTCGGCATGATGCGGCAGCTGCGCCAGCGCCTGCGAACCGAAACAGATGATTGATGCGAAAACCGCGATCGACAATTCCCGCTTCATTTCAGCATTTCCTTCAGGTCGATAGTAACGCCGCGGACCTTGGATCAGCTTTCGACCGCCCGGCGGCGCTTTCTGAAACCCGCATATAGGCTCAGGCCCATGAGAGCGTAAAGCACGTAGTCCACAGCGCCATTCACTGAATCCGGCAATATAAATGAAACGACGCCGAAACATACCGATGCCACGATGTATAGCGGCCGCCACGGAATCTCGAACCCGTGCTTGCGAGACTGTTTCCACTCCCGCAATTCCTCATCCAACGACAATTGTTCCGGCTGTTCTCGCTGCGGCAGGCGCTGCTTGACAGGGGTTTCGGTCAATGTGGCGCGCGCGCTCAAGGGCGTGGTGCCGGCGGCCACTTTGACGGGCGCGGGTGGGCGTGTGGCTTTACGACCGAACACTCTCTGACTAGCCATTGACCCAGACCTGCCTTTCAGGCCGCCATTGGACGTTTGGCAGGGTTAGAGATCGTTTAACGGCCTCTGGCGCCGCGCTTATGACAGGTGCATCATGGTTCCCGAGCGGAATGCAAAAATCCGCCTTGGGAGGAGACTATGGCGCTTGTCCATCACCGGGACAGGTCGCACGATTTGTCCCTTGTCGGCCTGTTTCTGGTCGTAATCGGGATTATCGCGGCGGCGGTCCCTTGTATGAAAGTCCTGGTAGACCGGCTTTTTTCGCTGGTCTGGTAGGGACGGGAATGCCGGCTTGATCGAGCGGCTGACAGCCCGTCAGCTGCGCTCGCGAAAGATTGTTTCCTGCGATACGATTCTTTTCCATGATGTGGCAGCCCTGTCCTTTCATTTGGCATTCGGCTAACTACATTGTTGCAGCTGCGAAGAGTACGGAGGCGGGATCGTTCTCTGCGCAGTATCGTATTTCCGATTTGAGTGGACCCGTATGATTTCAAATGATCTGAAGACTTTGGGCCGGGGCACGGCCCTGTTGGCGCTTCTTTTTGTGACTGGTTGCGGACAGGGAACGCCACCCAAACCGCCTCCGCCGGAAGTGGGCGTTGTGGTCATCGAGGCCCAGCCGGCCCAGCTCACCACCGTCCTGCCCGGACGTACGGATCCTTACGCCGTGGCCGAGGTGCGGCCGCAGGTGAACGGCATCCTCAAAGCGCGCCTGTTCGAGGAAGGCGGCAACGTCAAAGCGGGGGACGCGCTTTATCAGATCGATCCCGCGCCCTATATCGCGGCCTATAACAACGCGAAGGCCGCACTCGTCACCGACAAGGCGAAAGCCGACCGCTATGCGGCGCTCGTCAAACAGGGCGCGGTGTCGCCGCAAGACTATGACGATGCCGAAGCAGCCTATGAGCAGGCGCTCGCCAACACACAGGCCGCGGCGATCAATGTCGGCTACACGAAAATCACCGCACCGATTTCCGGGCGCATCGGCCGTTCCGCATTCACGCAAGGCGCGCTCGTTACCGCCGACCAAACAACCGCGCTTGCGAGCATTCAGCGGCTCGATCCCATCTATGTGGACATCACGCAATCGAGCGCGGAGTTGTTGAGTTTGAAACTCGCGATGCAGGGCGGGCATGTGACGAATAACGGCCCCGCCGATGCGCGCGTGACGCTGCAACTCGACAACGGCACGGTCTATTCGCAAACCGGCACGCTGCAATTCAGCGAAGTGGTGGTCGATCCTTCCACCGGCGCGGTGACTCTGCGCGCGATCTTTCCCAATCCAGACGGCGTTCTTCTGCCCGGCATGTTCGTGCGCGCGACGATCATAGAAGGCGTACAGAACGATGCGATCCTCGCGCCGCAACAGGGCATCGGCCGCAACGAGAAAGGCGATCCGACCGCCATTGTCGTCGATGAAAAAGGCATCGCGCGGCTGCGCCTGCTGAAAGTCTCGCGCGCAATCGGCGACAAATGGCTTGTGACGGACGGCCTCAAGCCCGGTGACAAGCTCATCGTGGAAGGACTTCAAAAGGTCGTGCCGGATACACCGGTGAACGCTGTGCCTGCTTCGTTTGTGAAATCGGCCAAGCCGGGCGGCGCCTGATGGGTCTTTCCCAATTCTTCATCGAGCGGCCGGTTTTCGCGTGGGTGATCGCGATCGTCATCGCGCTCGTGGGCGTGTTGGCGATCCAGATCCTGCCGATCACGCAATATCCCACGATTGCGCCGCCCGCGGTGACGATTACCGCGACTTATGCTGGCGCGTCCGCCGAGACCGTGCAGAATTCTGTGACGCAAGTGATCGAGCAGCAGCTCACCGGCGTGGACAATCTACTTTATTTCTCCTCGTCCAGCAGTTCGAGCGGACAGGTTTCCATCACCGCCACGTTTGCGCCCGGCACAAATCCCGACATCGCGCAGGTGCAGGTGCAGAACAAGGTGCAGCAGGCGCTGCCGACCCTGCCGCTGGAAGTGCAGCAGCAGGGCGTCGTCGTTCTGAAATCGCAATCGAGCTTCCTGCTCGTCGTGGCGCTTTACGACGACAGCGGCCGTTATACGAATATCGACATCTCCGATTTCATGGCGAGCAAAATGCAGGATCCGCTGAGCCGCGTGTCCGGTGTCGGTCAGGCGCAAGTGTTCGGCGCCCCTTATGCGATGCGCATCTGGCTCGATCCGTTCAAGCTCAACAGCTACGGCCTCACGCCGACCGATGTGCAGAACGCGGTGCTGGCGCAGAACGTTCAGGTGTCGGCGGGCGAGTTGGGCGCTCAGCCAACTGTGCCCGGCCAGCAATTGGATGCCACCGTCACCGCGCAATCCCGCCTTTCGACGCCGCAGCAATTCCGCGACATCGTGCTGAAAGCGAGCACGAGCGGTGCGATTGTGCGGCTGGGCGATGTAGCGCGCGTGGAATTGGGCGCGCAAAGCTATGCCGTCGTCAGCCGCATGAACGGCAAACCCGCGGCGGGCATCGCGATTCAGCTCGCGCCGGGCGCCAATGCGCTCACCACCGCCGATGCGGTGAAAGCGAAAGCGACCGAACTCGCCTCCGGCTTTCCTCCGGGCGTGAAGCTTGCCTTTCCCGTGGACAACACGACCTTCATTCGCCTGTCGATCAACGACGTCATCAAGACGCTCGTGGAAGCGACGTTCCTCGTCATCATCGTGATGTTCATCTTCCTCCAGCATTGGCGCACGACGCTGATCCCCGCCATCGCCGTGCCGGTCGTGCTGCTCGGCACCTTCGCGGTGCTGGCGGCGTTCGGATATTCGATCAACACGCTCACCATGTTCGCACTTGTGTTGGCGATTGGCCTGCTCGTCGACGACGCCATCGTGGTGGTGGAGAATGTCGAGCGCCTCATGCGTGAGGAAGGATTGTCGCCCAAGGACGCCACCAAGAAATCCATGCAGGAAATCACGGGCGCGCTGATCGGCATCGCGCTCGTGCTGTCCGCCGTGTTTCTGCCGATGGCGTTTTTCGGCGGCTCGACGGGCGTGATCTACCGCCAATTCTCCGTCACGATCGTTTCGGCGATGGTGCTGTCGATCACGGTGGCGTTGATCCTGACGCCCGCACTATGCGCGACACTGCTCAAGCCCATTCCAAAAGGCGGCGCAGAGCTTCACGGCCGCTTCTTCACATGGTTCAACGAAACGTTCGAGTACGGACGCGAGCGTTATCGCAATGCGTTGACATGGTTCCTCGGCTGGGTGCGCCCTGCCCTGCTGATCTATGCGGGCATCATCGCGGTTCTTATTTTTCTTTTCCTGCGCCTGCCCACCGCATTCCTGCCCGAAGAAGATCAGGGCATCGTGCTCAACCAGATCACGCTTCCCGTCGGCGCAACGATGGAGCGCACGCTCGCCATCGGCAAGCAGGTCGAGCATCATTTCCTGGTCGATGAGGAAAAGAATGTCGACGTGATGTTCCTCGTCGCGGGTTTCAGTTTCGCGGGCTCAGGCCAGAATTCCGGCATCGCTTTCGTGCATCTGAAACCGTGGAGCGATCGCTCAGGTGCGGCGAACCACGCGCCCGCCATCGCACAACGCGCGATGATGGCGTTCTCGAAATATCGCGATGCGATGGTGTTCTCGCTCGTACCGCCCGCCGTGCAGGAACTCGGCCGGTCTTCCGGCTTCGACGTGGAGATGGAAGATCGCGGCGGCCTCGGCCATGACGCACTCATGAAAGCGCGTAACCAGTTCCTCGGGCTCGCAGCCCACGATCCCATACTCGCGGGCGTGCGCCCTAACGGCTTGGACGACACGCCGCAACTTCACATCGACATCGATCAGGAGAAAGCGTCGGCATTGGGCGTGTCGATTGCCGATATCGACAACACGCTGAACGCGGCGTGGGGCGGATTGTTCGTCAACGATTTCGTGGATCGCGACCGCGTGAAACAGGTCTACATACAGGCCGACGCGCCTTACCGCATGGTGCCGGAGGATCTGTATCGCTGGTATGTGCGCAGTTCGACCGGCGAAATGACGCCGTTCTCATCCTTCGCGACATTCAACTGGATGTTGGGGCCGGCGAAACTCGAGCGTTACAACGGCGTCGGTTCGCTTGAACTTCTGGGCACGCCTGCGCCGGGACAAAGCTCCGGCACGGCGATGAACGAAGTGCAGAAACTCTTTGCGCAATTGCCCAAAGGCATCGGTCTGGAATGGACCGGCCTCTCCTTTCAGGAGCGCCAGGCCGGATCGCAGACTTATGCGCTTTATGGCATATCGGTGCTCGTCGTGTTTCTGCTTCTGGCAGCGCTTTACGAAAGCTGGTCCATTCCGTTGAGCGTAATGCTGGTCATTCCGCTCGGCATTGTGGGCGCGATCATCGCCGCCACGTTGCGCGGACTTTACAACGATATCTATTTTCAAGTCGGCTTGCTGACGACGATGGGCTTGTCGGCGAAGAACGCCATTCTCATCGTGGAATTCGCGGTCGATGCACAGAAGCGCGGCGAATCCATCCGCGATGCAGCCGTGCAAGGCGCGCGGTTGCGCCTGCGTCCGATCCTTATGACGTCGCTCGCGTTCATCGCGGGCGTCGTTCCGCTTGCGGTCTCGACCGGCGCGGGTGCTGCGAGCCAAAACGACATCGGCACGGGAGTCATTGGCGGCATGCTGTCAGCGACGGTGCTCGCGATCTTCTTCGTTCCGCTGTTCTACGAAATCGTGCGGGAACGGTTCAAAGGTTAGAGTTGTTTTGGGTTGGGTTCCTCGGTGTCATGGCCCGCCGAGTGCGGGCCACCCAGGTGACGCAGGCACTATGACGAAGGAATTTCTTCGTTTAATTCTTTGAAGAGAATTGCAGACTTCAACTGGGTGGCCCGCACTCGGCGGGCCATGACAGGTGTGTGCGGTGCGCGGCAATCGCATCCACGAATGCCTTGCCGAAATCGCGCAGCTTGGATGTTCCGACGCCGCTGATCATGGCGAATTCATGCAGATTGCGCGGCTTGCATCGCGCCATTTCCAGCAGCGTCTTGTCGGAGAAAATCAGATAGGCGGGCAAACTTCGCTGCGCAGCGATACTCAAACGAAGCTTCTTCAGTGCCGTGAACAATTCCGCTTCGGCATCGCTGATGACGGCGCTTGACGCCGCAA
>DATHQA010000148.1:0-4935 GCA_035483375.1 Rhizomicrobium sp.
CGGCCTTCAGCGCCTCGCGGATGCGCGTGGAGGAAATCTTCTCGACGCCCGGCGCGCCCACGGCATCGAACACGGTGACGCCGAAGCCTTCCATCTCGCCCATATAGGCGAGCACGGCGGCGTTGCCTGCGCGGCCCTTGCCGAACTGGAAATCCGCGCCGATCACGACCGCGCCGACGCCAAGCCCATCGACGAGCACATCCATCACGAATTGTTGCGCCGATTTCGCAGCCATCTGCGCATCGAAATTGAGCGCGAACATCACATCCGTACCGAGGCCCGCGATAAGCCGCGCCTTGGTGCGGAACGGCGTGAGGCGAAACGATTCCGTGGAGGGGCGGAAGAATTCCTGCGGATGCGGCTCGAACGCGATGACGCCGAGCGGCGCACCGCGCGCCTCGGCCTGCGCGCGCGCCTCGCCGATGAGCGCCTGATGCCCCAGATGCACACCGTCGAAATTGCCGAGCGCCACCACCGCGCCTTTCAGCGAGGACGGCACATCGTCATAGTGGCGGAAAATCCGCATCCGTCCGGATCAGGCCTTGGGTGGAGCCATCACCATCGCCTCGCTTTCGATGACGGCGGTGTCGCCCACCTTGCACACGCAATCGAAGATGACGCGGCGTTTTTCCGGCACGGTTTCGCGCACGGTGCAGATGGCCGTGACCGTATCGCCGATGCGCACGGGCGCCTTGAAGCGCGTCGTCAGGCTCATGAAGATCGTGCCGGGGCCCGGCATCTTCATGCCGAGCACGGTGGAGATAAAGCTCGCCGACAACATGCCATGTGCGATGCGCGTCTTGAACGGCGTGGTGGCGGCATAGGCCTCGTCGAAATGCGCCGGGTTCATGTCGCCGCTCACGTCGCCGAATTTCTGGATATCGGCTTCGGTGACGGTTTTCGTGAAGCTTTCGCTCATGCCGGGCTTGAGGTCTTCGACGGAATAGCTCATGGGCGAATCCTTGGCGTTCGATGCGCCGTCTTATCGGCTGCCCCGCTACCACACAAGCTTGTGCATCGCGGCCACCGCATGAACGCCCGGCACCGCGAACAATTGCTGAGCGCCCTCTGCCGTGAGCTTGCCCATCTGTGCGGCATGCACGCCATCGGCGATGAACAGCGCGTCGATGCCTGCGTGATTCGCGCCCTTGATGTCGGTGTCCATGCCGTCGCCGATGGCGAGTGGGCGCTTGATTGCGCGGCCCGCGATGCGATGCGCCGTTGCGAGCGTCATGTCATAGATCGGCCTGTGAGGCTTTCCGTAATAGACGACTTCGCCGCCCAGTTCCTCGTAAGCCTTCGCAAGCGCGCCCGCGCAATAGACAAGCGCACCGCCGCGCTGCACGACGATATCGGGATTGGCGCACAGCATCGTGAGATCGCGCGCCTTCAACGTGGCGAGAAGTTCTTCGTAATCGTCCGGCGTTTCGGTGTCGTCGTCCCATAGGCCCGTGCACAGTGCGAGTTCGCTATGCGCAACCTCGACACATTCTATATTGAGGCCCTCGAACACGCCGCGGTCGCGCTCCGGCCCGATATGCAGCATCGCGAGTTTCTCGCCGCTCGCACGCCTCGCCAATTCCTCGCGCGTGGCGACGCCGGACGTGACAATCGCGTCATAGCAGTCGAGCGGCACGCCGATATACGTGAATTGCGCTTCGATATCGGCGACAGGCCGCGGCGCATTCGACAGCAGCACGACCGGCCCATGCGCGCGCCGGAAATGCGAAAGCGCATGCGCGGCCTCCAGGCGCGGCTCTTTGCCGTCATGCAGCACGCCCCACACATCGCAAATGAGCGCGTCATAGTCCGACGCGATCTCGCTGAGGCCGGTGGGGGTTTTCGGATGCGGAATCATTGGAGTGGTTTCTAATGAATCTAACCTTCAGTGTCATGGCCCGCCTAGTGTGGGCCACCCAGGCGACACGGATTCCATGCCGAAGAATTTTCTCAGTTTAATTTTAGCAAGTGGTGCGAGCTTCAACTGGGTGGCCCGCACTCCGGCGGGCCATGACATATGAAGGTGTTTACGCACTCCGCCTCAGCGGAATAACCGACGCTTCCGGTTTTTCCGGCGCCTTGGGTTCGTCGCGCACGGCGCGCGGTTCGCCGAACAGGAAGCCTTGCGCGAAATCGACCGTGTAATCGAGCAATTGCACGACCGTCTTTTCGTCCTCCACGCGCTCGGCGATGAGGTTGAGGCCGTAGCGCGCGAGCAGGCCCTTGAAATCTTCCGCGGCAACCGAGGCCTGCGCCGATCCCATGCCGCCCACAAGCGTGGTCGCGCGCACCTTGATATGGCGGAAGCCGATCGTCTTGAGCTTGCCGAAATCGAGCGCGAGCGTATCGACATGATCCATCGACAGCGCGAAACCGAGGCTTGCGAGATAGCCGAGATTGGCCTCGCCCTCGCGGCCCGCTTTCGCCACGGACTCTTGTGAAAATTCGAAAACGATCTGCCCCGCGAGATCGCGGTTGTGATGCATGTACTCCAGGAATTGCGGGAAGAATTCGCCATCGCGCAACGTGTCACCGGAGATGTTGCAGAAGATCGCGATCTCGCCCTTCTTCTGCAACATGCGGCGCACAATCTGCACGCAGCGGAACAGAAGCAGATTGTCCACCACGCTCATAAGGCCCGCAGGTGCTGCCACTTTCATATATTGCGCGGGCATGATGACGGTGCCGTCTTCCGCGCGCAGACGCGACAGCGCCTCGTAGTAACGCAGTTTCCTTTGCGGCAGGCTCACAATCGGTTGCAGATAAAGATCGACGCGGTTCTCCTCGAGCGAGGCGCGGATTGTTTCGAGCAGATCATTGTCGCCCAGCGTGTTGAGATAGGACCGCGCGCCCTTGCGGACGTTTTGATCGAGCTTCGGTTCGGCGGGCGCGGTTTCTTTCGCCTTCGATGTGATCTTCGTTGCGAAATCTCTCATGAGGGTTTCGAGCACCTGAAGCTCCGACACGATCTTCTTGCTCTGGGCGTTGGTGCGCGCCTCTATCGCGTTGGAGAGTTCGTCCATCTTCGCGCCCTGATCCAGCAGCGCGCGCTCGAATGCCTTGCCCGAACGCCTGAGCCCCGCAATCTCGCGCGAGGCCTGCCGCCTGTCGCGCAGGCGCATGACATTCATATGGACCTGCACGCAGCCCAGCGTCAGCACGAGCGCCAGCGTCAGCCCGGCCGAGACCGGCAGCTCCAGCAGAATCCCCGTGAGCCCGGCCACAATGGCCGAGGCCATGGCATAGGTGGCGATAAGAAGGACATTGACCATGGGCCGATCATCGGCCCCGCCTATTTCCAATTCGTTAACCAAGTAAACTTGTTATATTTCAATGGCTTATAGGAATTTCCAGATGCGCTAGGGTACCCAAAAGGCCTATCGCTTAAGGAATCGGTGAGGGAGGCGGCAATAGGACCTCGGGCTGCCAACATTGCAAATTGGTCGGGGACGCAAACGATAGGTGAGCGACAATCAGCATTGCGTTATGAAGGACGACAAAGACTCCACAAATGCCGTACAATAAATCTTGGCATGCGGGGTAGTTATGGCTCAGCACAACAAGGGTGGAGGATTGACGGTAGAGGAACGACGTATTGTTAAAGCTCTACTCGCCAAGCGTTGGCGCAATCAAGATATCCAAGCACTCATTAATTCCGGCGGTAGAAAGGCTACCGTAAACAGCGGCCGTATTACCGGTGTCAAGCAAGACAAGATCGTTGCCCCCGCTTCCGACGGCGAGGTCGAAATCTTCATTAGCCGAAAGCAGTTATACGATCCCGCTACTGGTCTAAATGCGCATGACGATGAGCGGTTGGTCCGCGCCCGCGAAGCTATGATATTGGCCGTTCAAGTGTTCAACGGCCCCAGTTTCCTTTTTAAGACCGAGTTGTTCGCTGTCTTGGCGAACATCGCGTGGACTTACCTGCTACACGAATATTATTCACGAAAGAAAACGAACATTATCGGTGCCGACGGCAAGTCGTTGGCATTGAGCAATATGATTGACCGTCCAGATTGCCCTTTGTCAGCGGGGATGAAGAGAAATCTTCACTCGATTAAAAAAATTCGAGATGAAGTTGAGCATTTACTGTTAAAGCGAAACGATTCAAAATGGTGCGCCCTTTTCCAAGCGTGCTGTCTAAATTTTGATGCAACGCTTAGAAAATTGTTTGGGGACAAAGTTTCGCTGCAACGAGAACTCTCGTTTGCATTGCAGTTCGCGAAGTTAGATTTCGAACAAATTATCGAAGCCCAGAAGCACGACGTATCACCCGAGATAGATGCGCTTGATGCGCGGCTGAGAGAAGGTTTAAGCGAGGAAGATTTAGGAGATTTGGAGTACCAGTTTAGAGTTGTCTATACGTTCGACAATGCGACTAAGGCTTCCGCGCACATTCAATTTATACAACCGGATAGCGATCAAGCGGATGCAATTCGCAACGTGTTGCTGAAATACAAGCTTGCCGACGAAGCATATCCTTACAAACCTACTAGGGTGGTGGAATTGGTTGCGGCTAAATCCGGAAAGAAATTTACATCGAACAATCACGCTCAAGCATGGCATCTTTATAAGGCGAGGCCGAAGGCGGGAACTAAGCAACCTGGAAACACAAATAGGGAATATTGCATCTATCACGCAGTCCATCGTGATTACACATACTCTGATAAATGGGTCCAATTCTTGGCAGCAACAATTGTTGACGATGCGGAGTTCGCTAAGATAAAAGCTGTTAAATTGTAATTGATCTAACCTACTGATAAAGTTTCAGCCGCCGATATATAGGCCAACCATCCGCAAATTTTCCTTCTCACCAACGAGGCACATATGAGCACAGTTCTGGTCACGGGCGGGTCCGGGTTTATCGGGAGTTATTGCATCCTGCAACTTCTGGATGGAGGCCATGAGGTGCGCACGACTGTGCGGAATCTCAAG
>DATHQA010000149.1:0-3925 GCA_035483375.1 Rhizomicrobium sp.
GTAGTTGAGGTAATTCGCGCCCGCTACGAAATTGACCGGCCCATCCATGTTCGAGGACAAACGCACTTCCTGATAGAATTGATGGGCGTGCTCGCGCGAAACGTCTTGCGCGACAAGGCGGCTCGAGCAGCCGAGCTGCGGATCGCAATATTCGCCATCCTGACCGACCAGTGTCTCCCCACCCGGATCCACGAAAATGCCCGTGCTCGTATCGAAGCGGTTATAGTCTTCCGTTGAGTAGAGATGATCCTGATTGTAGGCGGTCTGCGAGGTGAGCGTCAGCGTGGGATCGATGGTATAATCCACATTGAACTCATAGGTGTTGTTCTTCGCCGTATAATGCGGATCGATGAGCGAGCTTGTCACGCGCAGGTCGCGCGATTGGGTGAGGCCCGCATAGGGATCGGCGTAAAGCGGCAGATAGGGACTGAACGCATAAAGTGCGGCGATGAACGGTACCGCGCTCGCATTCGGTGTTTCGAATGCCGTCGGCGCGTAAAGCGATGTGGGGCGGCAGCCTTGTTCCAGCCACACCGAACCGAAATTGCTGGTATTGGTGGCTTGCGGCCCGGCCGGTCCATCGACCACGGCAGGTGCGGTATCCTTTTCGCAAAGCTGCTTCGTCGAACGCTCGCGGTCGTCATCTTCCTGGAAATGTTCCCAGACGAAATTGGCCGAGAGCTTCTCAAACGGACGAAAGAGTACAGACAGGCGACCCGACCACAAATCGCGTCCGTCGATGGATTGATCGGTCTGATCGTTGAAGGAATAGCCGTCGCGCTTCGTCCATTCACCCGCGGCGCGGATATCGAGCTTGTCGCCGACAAGCGGGATATTCAGCATGCCTTCGAGGCGGCGGTTTTGATAATTGCCGACATCGACGGAGCCCATCGCCTCATATTGATCGGTCGGTTTCGCCGAGACGAGATTGACGACGCCCGCGGTCGCGTTGCGGCCATAAAGCGTGCCTTGCGGGCCGCGCAGGATTTCCACCTGGCTCACGTCGAAGAATTCCTGCTCGAAGAAATGATTGCGGATGAACGGAATATCGTTGAATGCAACCGCGACAGCGGGATCGGTCGTCACCGAAATCGCTTGCGTGCCGATACCGCGGATCTGGATGTTGTAGCCCGTGAAGTTGGTCTTCGAGAATGTGAGGTTCGGCACATTCTTCACAAGATCGGGGCCGCCTGCTGTCTGCGTGGCCGTCAATTGCTCCTGGCTCATCGCGGTGATCGAGATCGGGATGTTCTGCACATCACCCGTGATCTTCGAAGACGTGACGGTCACGGTTTCAAGCGCCGCATTGGACGCAGGCGCAACGCTTGCCGCGGCCATGTTCATGGGTTCGCCGATCTCGGCGCGCGCGTCGTCATCGCGCACGATCGTGATCGCGCCCGAGGCATGGCGATGGCGCGTGAAGCCCGTACCCGTGAGAATGTGAAGAAGCGCATCATCCTGGGAAAGCGACCCGGCGACGCCTTTCGTGCGCACGCCCTTGATCGCGTCGTCGGAGACCATGAGCGCGACACCCGTCTGCCGCGCATAGGAATCGAGCGCGGTTTTCAGATCGCCGCTCGGAATATCGAATGTTTCCGCCCACGCCGCCCCCGCGCACAGGGCCGCAATCGCGGCACCGAGAATTATAGACTTCTTATAGTGAGCGTATCTCATATCCCCTCCGTGTGGCCTTATGGCCTTTGATGATCAGCGCGAGACGACCGTCTCGTCGCCTTGTTTCTCTACGCGCAGCCGGAAGACTTCCTCGGCCGCTTCGGTGAATGCCGCGATATTGGTGGTTGGAAATGTGCCGTCGATGGTGAGCCGCGCCGCCGCCTGATCGGCGACGATGAGCTTGGCGCGGTTGTAGCGATTGATCTCGGCCGCCGCGTCGGCAAGCGTCGTATGATCGAACACGAGCACGCCGTGCCGCCAGCCAAGCGCATTGGTGAGCCGCTGTTCGGGCTGTTTCGCGACCGACAATTTGTCCGCGGTCGCAATCGCCACATCGCCCTGCGCGAGCAGGCGGTGGCCCGCCTCCGCGTCGAATTGCACACGGCCTTCAACGACGGAAACCTCAAGCTTGCCATTGCCGCGCCGCATCACGAATTTCGTGCCGACATCCGTCACGGTCTGGTCGCCCGCAGTCGCCGTGAAGGGCCGCGCGGCATCATGCTTGATCTGAAAATAGGCCTCGCCGCGTTCGAGGAACACACGGCGCGCATGATCGCTCATCTCCGTGCGCAGAACCGTATCGGTATTGAGTTCGATGGACGTGCCGTCGGCAAGACGCACGATCTGCCGCCCGCCAAGCGCGGTCGCGTAAGTCTTCTCGACAGGCCGCGTCACATAATAAGTGCCGCTCGCAACAAGCATCGCTGCAATCGCGAGCCCTATCGCAATGCGCGAAGACCATCGCGTTTTCTTGCGCGGCGGCGGCGCTTCGGCTTCCGCAGAGCGCAGGATCGTCAGCCGCTCCGTGCGATCCCACGCCGCTTCCATGCGCAGATACGCCACTTCATGCGCGGGCGATTCCGCGCGCCAGGCATCAAGCGCAGCCTGATCCTCCGCACCCCAGTCCCAGAAATGACGGCGCTCCAGCCAGGCGGCCGCGCGCGCCTTGATGTGGCGGGCATGCATCGCTTCGCTGTTCGCCTGTTCGCTCATGCGGGCCTGCGCGGATCGGCCGCCGGTTCGCCGTAAAGCATGTCGGAAATCGCATACATGCCTTCGGCCAGATGTTTGGAAACAGTCGCTTCGGTCACGCCCATGCGCTGCGCGATCTCGCGCCCCGAAAGCCCTTCGATGCGGCCAAGCACAATCGCTTCGCGGCAGCGCGGCGGCAGACGGTCGATCGCATCCTGCAAGCGGCGCAATTCCTCGCGCGCCATGGTGCTGCGATCCGGCCCCGGCGCATCCATCGCGATACCGAGCGCATCGAGATCGGCCACCGCTTCGATCGGCACGACATGATGCTGGCGCATGCGATTGATGAGCATGTTACGCGCGGTCGTGAACACAAACGGTTTCACGGCATCGGGAATGCGCCTGCGCGCGGATTCATAAACGCGCACATAAACGTCCTGCAGCAGATCTTCGAGATCGCTTTGGTCGCGCCAATTGTGCCGCAGATATTGTCGCAACACGGCCTCCAGCGGCAGGACTTCGCGGACGAACCAGAGACCGGCCGCAAGCGCGCCGCTCAGCGCGCGTGCCTGATGCATGGATTCGCGATCGGTTTCCGACACCTTGGCCATCCCCGAGCCATCCCGCCTTTTCGAGGATCAAGTCTCCTTTACTGAGACACGGGATGTGTCCAAAGCTTAGACTGGCCGGGCAAAAATTCCTGCAAAAAAGAAGACCCGCCTGCTGCTTCGCAAATGCAGCAAACGGGCCTGCGCAATAAAATAACTGCTTGCGAGTCTCCCCTTACCAATTCTTCGTGATGCGCAATCCGAACAATTGCGGATCGGTGACGAACACATTGGTCGTGAGCCCCGTGTCGTCCGAATTGAGGAAGGCGCCTGTGATGGCCGTGACATTGAACACATTCTTCATATAGGCCATCGCCTGCCAGCCATCCTGATTGGTGAAGATCAGTGTCAGGTTGACATTGGTATATCCATGGATCTGGTCATACGGCCTGTCGTTGAAGATGCGCGCGAATGTGTTGCCCTGCCAATATCCATCGACGCGCCCTGTGGCTGCCCAATCGGCACTGACCGGCATGGAATATTGCGCGCCGGCAGAGAGTGTGAAGGGCGGCGTATTGGGAAGCTGATTGCCCGTGAGATTTTTGTCGATACCCTGGCCGTTATTGGGCGCGGTGGATTGAGTTCCCGAAGGATAAGCTTCAAGACAGGCGAACACGAGGTCCGGTGCGCTTTGCGTTTCCACGATGTTGTAAACTGTAGCCGTGGGAAGT
>DATHQA010000150.1:0-2922 GCA_035483375.1 Rhizomicrobium sp.
AGATCGCAGTGACGCGGTCGTCTTCGACCTCGATGGTTATGATCGTGTAAATCACGCCTGCAATCGTGGCGACGACGCTCAAGCGATTGTTGATCTCCATGACCGCGAGTTCGGGAGATTCCTGCGACGGGAATTTGCGCATGAGGCCGGCGAGCAATCGCGCCACGCGATCCGCGCCGTGTACGGGATTGAGCGCCGCCGGCACGCGCCCGCCGCCGTCGGAATAGAACACGATATCGTCGGCGAACAACGCCTGAAACGCGTTGGGCGAAGCCTCTGCGACGGCTGCCATGAAGCGCGCGAACATCGCGTGATGCGCATCTTTCGAAACGGAATAACGCGGGCGTTCGGTCTTCACGCGCTCACGCGCCCGCGAGACGAGCTTACGGCATGCGGGCTCGTTCTTGCCCAGCATGTTTGCAATTTCGGCGTATTCGCAGTCGAACGCATCGTGCAGGATGAATGCCGCGCGTTCTTCAGGCGATAGACGCTCCAACACATGCAGCAATGCAAGCGAAAGATCGGACGCCAATTCCGCACGCGCGGCAGGCGTGTCGGCAGTAAGCACCCGCATGTCATCGGGCATCAATGGTTCGGGCAGCCACGGCCCGACATAGGTTTCGCGACGCGCCCGCGCGCTTCTTAGTGCATCGAGCGAAAGCCGCATTGCCGCCGTCGAAAGCCAGGCGCGCGCGTTCTCGATTTCGGATTTGTCGGCGCGCTGCCAGCGCAACCAGGTTTCCTGCACGATATCTTCGGCAGACGCCATCTCACCGAGCATGCGGTAAGCGATGCCCAGTAAATGCGGGCGATGCAGTTCGAAAACCGCCGTATCGTTCATGCCGCCTTGAGCGCTTGATTGACTGCAATATCCGTATTGCCGATACGCACGCGCTGACACGTTTTCGCATGTCCCATCGCACGTTTGATGACGGGGAAATTGCGCGCCGTCATCGTGCGCAGCGTCAGCGCCATGAGCGCGCGCTTGCCCCATTTCTTGCCGATCATCTCACGCAATTCATCGAGATTTTCGGAATGATGCATCAGCGCGCGTCCATAATCGAAACCCAATTGCGCATCGGCATCCGTCGGCGTGCCGGACAGCAAGTGCTTGATGATCTCGCCGTTCATGCCTTCTTCCATCGCGATGTCGGATGCGATCTGCACGCACGGTCCGCAATCTTCAACAAGCGCACCTGCAATGCCAGCCGCGAACCATGCATTCGCGGGCGCATCCGCATGCCATGTGCCGCCCGCCGTTTGGATGATCGCGAAACGAATGAAACCGCGCAGCGACATATCGATCAGCTCATGCAGATAGCTCGCGTCATAACCGTATTTCGTTTCCAGATTCCGCGCATAGCGGTGGAAGTACCATCTGAGCATCACACGCCTCCTTCGCGATAACGCCGCCAGGCCACAAATGCGCCGAGAAACGAGATCGCCACCACGCCGATGACTTCGGACGCGATACGATCCGGCGCCTGCGGGAACCCATCGGTGATCCATTCGGCGATATGCATGAACGAATGGAAGAGGGGGAATGCGGCACCGGCGAGGGCGAACGCGCCATTGCGCAATCCGGCCCGCGCGCCCATAAGCAGCCCTATGCCGCTCACAATGAACGCAAGGCCCACATCGTTAATAAAATGGTGGTTGATCGGCCCCGTGCTCGTCACGCCTGGAATCGCGTGATACCAACTGTCGGGGGCGAACAGCATCCACAACCCATTCCCCACATGGAAAATCCCGAGCAAAATCAGCAAAATCGCCATCGCCTTTGCCTCCCTGTCCGGTTAAAGACGTTACAGTCTATGGATTTGTGACCGCCCGCTTCCTATTTGGTGATGATGACAGCCTATCTCGAATTCGAAAAACCGATAGCCGACCTCGAGGGCAAGATCGAGGAACTGCGCCAATTGGCGTCGCAGGATTCCACGAAGTCCATTGAGGACGATGTCGCGCGGCTTCAGGCCAAGGCGGACGTGCTCATCAAAGAGACGTATGGCAAGCTTACGCCCTGGCAGAAGACGCTGGTGGCGCGGCATCCGGTGCGTCCGCATTTCTCCGATTACGCGCGTCAGCTCCTCGACGAGTTCACGCCGCTTGCAGGCGACAGACTGTTCGGTGAGGACCGCGCGCTTATCGCAGGCCTTGCGCGCTTTCGCGGACGTGCCGTCGCCGTGCTCGGGCAAGAGAAGGGCAACGATACGAAATCGCGCCTCACGCATAATTTCGGCATGGCGATGCCGGAGGGTTATCGCAAGGCGCAGCGCCTGTTCGATCTCGCGGACCGCTTCGGTTTGCCGGTCCTCAGTTTTGCCGATACGTCGGGCGCCTATCCGGGCGTGAGCGCGGAAGAGCGCGGCCAGGCCGAAGCTATCGCCCGTTCGATCGAGGCGGGGCTCGCGCTCAAGGCGCCCTTCATCGCCACCATCATCGGTGAAGGCATGTCGGGCGGCGCCATCGCCATCGCCGCGGCCAATCGCGTCTATATGCTGGAGCACGCGATTTATTCGGTAATTTCGCCGGAAGGCGCGTCGTCAATCCTGTGGCGCTCGGGCGACAAGGCGCAGGACGCCGCCACCGCGCTCAAGATCACGGCCCAGGATCTTCTACAATTGAAATTGATCGACGCGGTGGTGCCGGAACCCGAAGGCGGTGCTCACCGCGCCCCGCGGGAAGCGATCCAGGCGGTCAGCGATCAGATCGCCAAGGGCCTTGCCGAAATGGATGGCCAGAGCGGCGAGCAATTGGTGCGTGCAAGGCGGGAGAAATATCTCGCCATGGGCCGCAACCTTTAAGTCCTGCTGCTGCCTACCACCAGCCCTTCCATTTAAACCACGCAATGGGAATCACGGTGGAAAGCAGGATCAAGAACAGGCCCCACTGATAGCCCCAGGCCCAGCTCAGCTCGGGCAT
>DATHQA010000151.1:0-3552 GCA_035483375.1 Rhizomicrobium sp.
GCTCCTTGCCTTAGGCCTGTCCGGCCTTGATGATTTCCGTCATGGTCACGCCCAGGCGGTCTTCGACGAGGACAACCTCGCCGCGCGCCACCAGGCGATCGTTCACATAAATGTCGATGGCTTCGCCGACCTTGCGGTCGAGTTCGATGACCGTACCTTTGGCGAGCTTCAGAAGCTGGCTTACCTCCATGCCCGATTTGCCGAGCACGGCGGACACCGTGACGGGTACATCGAACACCGCTTCGAGATCGGCGGCGGTGCGCTTGATGTCCGTGTCGGGCGCGGATTCATTGTTGAGCAGCGCAGGACCGCGCGCGCCGCCTTCGGGGCCAAGATCCGGCAGATCGACGTCGTCGTTGCCAGCCATTTATTCCTCCGTCTTATGGGCGTTCGAAAAACGCCGTGTGATGAGTTCGGTAATCGCCGCTTCGAGCGTGGCTTCGCAGCGTTCCGTGCCGCCGCCGCGCCATTCGATGCGGCAATCGGCGCCGCGAAAATTGGGTTCGGCGGAAATCTGTACGCGGCCGTCGAAACCTTCTTCATGCGCTATCTCGGCGATGCGGGACGCGAGGGCTTCGGCAACCTTCGGCGATGTGCGCAGCACGACGCGCGGCTCGGCTATCGCCTGATGCAGCGATTGGCGCAGCGCCTGTTCCACATCTGCTGTCGGGAAGGCATCGAGCGCGCGGGCGGCAAGCGCTTTGGCGGCTGTGAAACCAAGCTCGACCGCATCGGCGCGAAGCTGTTCGAGATCGCGGCGCGTCTGCGCGAGCACGCTGCGCAGGGTTTCGGCCGCCTCGCGCGCGCCCGCCGCAATCGCTTCCATCGCCTTCACTTCGCCGGCGGCGACGCCTTCGGCGCGCGCCTCGGCATGCAATTGTTCGAGTTCGGCGACGGTTAATATCTTCTTCTGCCGCGAGCGCGCGGCTTCGGAAACGATGTCGCTCTTGGCGCCGAACACCGTGTCGAACGTGAACTTCTTCGCCGTGCTCATCAATAAACCAACTCGTCTTCGCCTTGCTTGTTGGCGATCATGATCTCGCCCTTATTGGCGAGGTCCTTGGCGACATTGACCATGCGCATCTGCGCTTCATCGACGTCCTTCAGGCGCACGGGACCCATGGCCTCCATGTCTTCGCGAAGAATCTTTCCGGCGCGTTCGCTCATATTGGAGAAGAACACATCGCGCAGGGAATCGGTTGCGCCTTTAAGCGCGAGCGCGAGTTTGTCCTTCTCCACATTGCGCAACAGCGTCTGAATGGAACCGGGATCGAGCTTGGAAAGATCTTCGAAGGTAAACATGAGCGCCTTGATGCGCTCCGCGGAGTCACGGCTTCTCTCTTCCAACGAGGTTAAGAAACGGCTTTCCGTCTGACGGTCGAAATTGTTGAAGATCTCCGCCATGTGTTCGTGCGCGTCGCGCTTGGCCGTGCGCGCGAGGTTCGACATGAATTCCACGCGCAGCGTGCGTTCAACCTTGTCGAGGATATCCTTCTGCACGGATTCCATGCGCAGCATGCGCTGGATGACTTCCATGCCGAATTCTTCCGGCAGCGCACCGAGCACGCGGGCGGCATGTTCCGGTTTGATCTTGGAAAGCACGACCGCGACGGTCTGCGGATATTCGTTCTTCAGATAATTCGCGAGCACTTGCTCGTTCACATTGGCAAGCTTGTCCCACATGGTGCGGCCTGCGGGACCGCGAATCTCTTCCATGATCTGGGTGACTTTATCTTCCGGCATGAAGCGGGAGATGAGGCGCTCGGTGGATTCATAAGACCCAAGCAGCGAGCCCGTGCCCGACATCTGCGAGACGAATTCGACAAGCAGTTTCTCGACAAGGCCGGAACTCACCGTGCCCAGCGTGGACATGAGCTGGGAGATTTCCTTCACCTCTTCTTCGTCGAGCATTTTCCACAGCTGCGCGCTGTGTTCTTCGCCGAGCGACAGCATCATGATCGCGGCGCGCTCCGGACCTGTGAGGGAACGGATGTCTTCCTTCGGTGTCGCCGTTTTCGCGCGCGCCATGTCTTATGCCGGTTCGTGCAGCCAGGTGCGGATGATCGAAAGCGCCTCATCGGGATGGGCGCTGACGACTTCGCCGACCTTGCGGATGGAAGATTCGCGCACCTGGCCTTCGATGCGCTGGATATCGATCATGCTTTCGCGCGGTGCCGGCAGCGAGGCGGGCGAAGCGCCTGCCGCGATCTGCGCATGCACTTGCGCCTCCGCCGGATTTGCGGGCGCGGCCAACTGGCCTTGCACGCCCGGTGCATAAGCGGGCATCGCACCGGTGGGCGCGAACATGCGTGTGATGAGCGGACGCAGCACGAAAAGGCCGACAAGCAAGGCTGTCACGGCGAGGATCGCAATCTCGATGATCTTGAACCAATCCGCACCGTCCAGGCCCAGAAGCGGCGCGGCAGTAGCGGCTTCGGCGGGGCTGCCCGTATCCATGCGCGCGAACGGCATGTTGACGACCTGAACTTCGTCGCCGCGCGTCTTGTCATAGCCCATGGCGGATTTCACGAGCGACTCGATCTGCGCCATTTCCTGCGGTGAGCGCGCCTTGCTCGACGTGACTTTGCCGTCCGCATCGACGATATTGTTGTTGTCCACGGCAACCGCGACGGAGAGGCGTTTCACATCGCCGCCATCCGCCGTGCTCGTCTTCACGGTCTTGGAGATTTCGAAATTGGTCGTCTCTTCCTCGCGCGTGGAGGAGGATTTGTTGTTCGGCTGGGTCGAGCCGCTTTGCTGGCCGCCGGGCAGGGCGTTTGCGACCGAGACGGCATTATTGGCGCTCTGATCCGCTTCGCTTGAGGTTTGATCGACCGTCTGGGTCGAGCGCACGACCTTGGAGTCCGGATCGAAGGTTTCGCTCGTCTCGCTTGTATGGCCGTAATTGAGTGCTGCTGCGACCTGTGCGCGAACATGGCCCGTGCCCACAATGCTAGCGACTATGGATTCGATGCGCTGGCGCATCTTGTCTTCGTAATCGGTGGTGTGCTGCTCCTGATCGGCGGAGTTCGCATCCGCGCCGGATTTGTCCTCGCCGCCCGCCAGCAATTCGCCGCGATCATCGACAACCGCGACGCGCTCGGGCGCCAGGCCCGCAACCGCCGCCGCCACGAGATGCTGGATCGCCTGCACCTGGCCGTGATCGAGCCGCCCACGCGTCTTCAAGACGACGGAGGCGCTGGGCGGCTGGGCGTCGCGGCTGAAGATTTCGCGCTCCGGGATAACAAGGTGTATGCGCGCGGCCTGGATGCCGTCGATGGTCTGGATGGAGCGGGAAAGCTCGCCTTCCAGCGCGCGCAGCATATTGATGTTCTGCACAAAGGCGGTCGCGCCGAACGCATCGGATTTGTCGAAGATCTCGTAGCCCACGCCTGCCGACGGAAGATTGTCGGAGGCCAATTCCATGCGCAGCTTCGTCACCTGATCGGCGGGCACGAGGATCGTGCCGCCATCGCCCTTGGTCTCGTATTGCACATTCATCGCGTCGAGCTTGGCGGTGACTTGCGCCGCGTCGCGCGATTCAAGGCCGGC
>DATHQA010000152.1:0-10378 GCA_035483375.1 Rhizomicrobium sp.
CGCGTCCTGCAACAGACAAACCGCATCGCCAGCGCGCGAAAGATCGGGCAAACGCACAAAGGGCTGAGCGGGGAAAAAACGAATGTTTCGGCTATCGGCAATGCCAATTTGCTTGCGGATCGCGGGGCTGTCCTCCGCACCGACAATGCACAAGATCATCCTATCGTCCTCGCGCACTGAAAATGCCGCCGCAATTCTATCCAGCCCCTTATGCGGTTGCGGCGTACCGATGAACAGCACCGCTTTTTGATCGTCGCGAATGCCGAGCTCCTGCCGCACGGCACGGCGCCGCGCGTCATCGCGGAAGAATTGTTTTTCGTCACGGGCATGCCGCAGCAGCGTGCCATCATAGCGCGTCTGCAGCGCTTCATTCGAAAGCGTGATCGCGTCGGCTTCGTTCGCCAGGCTTTCCGAGAAGCGGATCCACATTGCGCTTGCCAGATTGTCGGCTTGCGCCGGTTCGTGCCGGAATTCAGCCGTCAACTCGGCAAGTGTCAGCGGCGAGCGATTTTTCGCGAAACCAAGTTCTAAATCGTCTATATCGAGCAGCAGCGGACAGTTGTTCTTCATGCTCAAAAGCATGCCGATGAAAAGACCGGAGAAGCGCGGCTTGCTCACATATACAATTTCACATTGCAAGGACCGCGCCATGGAACGCGCGCCCGAAAGATATAAAGACATATCTTCAGCCGTGAATCCGCGTATTGGGATAGCTGCATCTCTCAGCGGCGGCCAAAGGCTCCGGCCACGGCTGGGAAGCAGAGTGCCGACAATCTCCACGGCGAAATCCGTGGTTGCAAGATCGGCAAGCGTATAGGCGCGGCCCACGGCATTCGAACCCAGACTGCCACTCACCACGATCATGCGCTTTCTGCCGGCGGAGACGTGTGAAGCAGATTGGGGATTGAGAAGCGTGATCTTCGGCTCGAATTTTATGCCGCTTCGTGCGGCCAGTTTTCTCGCCCTTCTCGACAGTTCGGATCGGACACGCCGCGCGCGGTTAGCAATCTGACTACGCATGGATTGTGAATCCTGGCATCATGTCGCTAACCGAGATCGACATAGGAACGCGTGCGGATGCCGACCCAGTAGTCAACGATACTACCAAGATCAAGCACGATGCCGCCGCGCGCTTTTGCAAGGCCTGCGAGCCATTTGCCGAGATACCCCGCGCCCACGATGACAAGCCTGCCGCGCGGCAGGTCCCCCAACCTGCTCGCCACGTCATCGATCATTTCTGGCAGGTTCCGTGTATCGGAAATGCGCGCCTTGATCACGGGAAGCGAAGCATGACGCGGCGGCACGAGAACATTTCCCACCACGCGAAGCGCAAATCGCTGCTCGATGATTTCGGCGAGACCAGGATGACAGGAGATCACAACCGCCTCGCCCACACCGTTCAAAAGCTCGGAATAAAGATTCCATCGCCCGATATCCTGATGCAGATGGCACGACGTGAAGATCGGCGGCTGCAAATGCCTCGGCCGGAATTGCCCAATGTTTTCTAGTGCCGACAAAGCCGCGCGAAGACCGCGCCCCGTACGTCCCGTCTCCAGCGCATCGTCTTGTTCCAACCTGATATCGCGCAGGAAGCGCGAAACCGTAGGCACGCCGATACAATCGGCATCCCATATTGCACCGGCCACGAGCGCAGACATTTCCGTACGGCTCGCCGGATCGAGAGGTTTGCCCCACCATGTGCGCTCGCGATCGGCCGCATCTGCAACCGCGAAGCGCGCCAGATGAGGTTCGTAAGGAAGGCAAGTCGCTTCGCCATCTCCCACGCGGATGAAAGAAAAGGGCGTACCTGCGGCAAGCCGCGCGCGCACGATTTCGATGAAGGCGCGGCATTGCGCGGGCGAAATATGCGTATCGAATAGCGCAGGCGGGAATTCGGCCGCCAATTTGTGCTCCATCTCGATGACGCGCAAAAGCAGATTCTTTGGTTTCGATGCTGCAGGCGATTTTTGCAACATCTTGCGCAAATGGCCCGCAAAACCGCGCACGGCGCGTTTCTCGCCCGCTTCTTCTGCTCGGGGAAAATGCGCGAAGATCAGACGGCTCAATCGCAGCGCCGCGATGCGATATGTGCGCGTCCCTTGCAGGCTTTCGAGAAACCGGCGCACGAGAAAACGAATGGACGCCTCGTCACCTTCGCGGTGGTAGAGATTGGCCATGCCCGTAACGAGATTGCAGTCGCGTTCGGCAAGGCGATGCCGGCGCAACAGCAGGCCGAGGCCCGCTTCCGCTTCCTGTGCCCTGTCGGCGCGCAAGGCAGCATGAACCTTCTTGCGCAGGAAGGCGCGTTCTTCGGGGAACCGTTCGACCGCGCGCACCCAATAATCCGTGCGGTCCTCATGCGGACGCAGACGGTCCATGACCCGTCCATGCACATGAAACCATGCGAAAGCGGGAATAGAGGTGAAATCGCGCGCGGCCATCGAAACCAAAAGAAATCGTCTCATGAAGATGTGCATTGTAGCGCGGCCTTGGCGAGCGATGCGACAAAAAGAACAAATAGGGAATATGCAACAGGCCGCTGGACAAGAAAAACAACCCGTGAGACGAGCAGGACTGAACCCAAGCCAAAGCAACCGTGCCCAAAGCCAAACACCGCATCGTGAGCATCGTGGGCGCGCGGCCGCAATTCATCAAAGCCCTGCCGCTCTCCCGCGCGATGCATGCGCAAAAAGATTTCGAAGAAATCATGGTCCATACGGGTCAGCATTCCGATCACAACATGTCGGAAATATTCTTCGAGGAGCTCGCGGTCGAACGCCCACGCCATAATCTCAACATCAATGGTGGCGGCCACGGCGCAATGACCGGGCGCATGCTAGGCGCCATTGAAGAAGTCCTCATCGCCGAGCAACCCTCCGCCGTAATCGTTTATGGCGACACGAACTCAACCGTCGCGGGCGCGCTGGCCGCAGCCAAGCTGCATATCCGCGTGGTGCATGTGGAAGCGGGAATGCGTTCGTTTAATCGCCGGATGCCCGAGGAACTCAACCGCATCGTCGCCGATCATTTAAGCTCGATGCTGCTCTGCTCGACGACCGCCGCAGTCGAAAATCTGAAGCGTGAGGGCATCACCAAGGGCGTGCGCAAGGTAGGCGATCTCATGTATGACGCCACGCGGCTGACGGTGCCGCTTGCCAAACGTCATTCTACAATCCTCAAACGTCTCGGCCTGAAAGCAAAAGAATACGGCGTGGCGACCATCCATCGCGCAGAAAACACCGATCAACGCGAAACATTGAACGACATTGTAGATTATCTACGCAAGGAGGCGCGCTTACGGCCTATCGTCTTGCCGCTGCATCCGCGCACGCGAAAAGCGATGCACGCGGCAGATATCAACCTCACCGATGACGCGATCAAAATCACCGATCCGCTCGGTTATATCGATATGTGTCGGCTAGTGCATTCCGCAGAAATCGTGCTGACCGATTCCGGCGGACTGCAAAAAGAAGCCTACTTCCATCGCGTACCATGCGTAACATTGCGCACGGAAACAGAATGGGTCGAAACCATAGATTGCGGCTGGAACCGTCTATGGACAGTTCCAGATTATTTGCCCCGGCACGGAATCAAAGAATACGGAAACGGTAAAACGGCGGAACAAATTCTCGCCATCCTTCGCCGCATTCTCGAATGGTCCGGCAAACATTAGATACCGGACGGATTGAATTAGGGGCGCGAGGCCTTTAGCTTCGTCTGTGCATCGCGAAGACGCAGTTTGCCTTCGGCTTCACGCACCTGCAGCTCGAGATACTTCACGCGTTCTTCGAGTTCGTTGAGGCTCGGCTTTTCCCTGTCGGCGCCCGCACCAGCTTTTCCCATCGGCATTTCGTTTTAACTCCAAAGGGTTATCAATAGAAAACCCGAGACGCGGAAAACCGTGTATCGGGCGGGCGGATAATCCACGCTGGGCCCAAACGCGTCAAGCAGCCTGTGTCGGATATTGTTGTCACAGCATAGGATTTATACGACGGAAATATGTCGCAAACCGCCGCTTTCAGGCGTTTCGATGATCCCTGACATTGGCGACAAGCAAGTGACCGATCAAATAAAGCACGGTCGCTGCGAGAAGAATTGCCGCTTCGTCAAGAATTCTGTCGGGGATGCTCGTATCGGTTGGTGTCGTTGGTTCGGAGATACGAACGAGAAATGACTGCTGCTGATTGGCAAGTCCCTGCGCCGTCGCCATCGCCTGCTGGGCTGCAGACAATTCCGCTTCCGCTACGGCGCGTTCATAAGGCTGCGCCGTCTCGACGGATTTCGTAGCGCTCACGAGTTGATCCTGCGCGTATTTGATCGTCGCCACGCGCATGGAAGAAGACATGTTGTTCACGAAATCTTGCGCGGCCTGCAGAATCGCGTCGGAGATCTCATGCGCACGCTTGGAATCGTAATCGAGCACATCGATCGTGATAAGCCCCGACGTCTGATCCTGGCTGACAGTCACCATGCCCTGATAGAAGGTTAGAAAATCCTCATCGCTTGCGTCGGAAGCCAAACGCCAAAACGGATTGTGCGACGGCGAAGAATAAATCTGTCGCAGGTGAAATTTCTTATCGAGAAGATGCAGCATCTCATGTGACTCGATATACGCGACGACCGCACCGCTCTGGTTGGAACTACCGGCCGTGCCAAGCAGGCTGCTGCTGAGAGAACCAAGCGTGGAGCTTACGGACGAAGCGTTCTGCAGATTGAAGATTGCTTGGGAATCGTAAAGCGAATCCGTGAAGAAAAAGAGATAGATAATTCCCAGAATCCCAATGAACGGCACCACTGTCCAGAATGATAGCCCGTCGCCGATCCAAGCCAAGGCATTCTTCCATTGGGCAAGAAAGGCGTTTTCGGCGCTTGAGGGCGCGTCATCCGGCAATCCGGAATCCACCAACTGCTCCGGTGTCGAAACGTCGCGTAGCGGCCTGGGACTGTTCAGGGCATCGGGCAAGATCGGAGTTCCTCGCGCATTGACACGTTCAAATCCTTTGCCGCCCGCGCGGCAGACATGGCTTTAGAACGTGCCAGCCTAAATGCCAAGTACACTTGTGAAATCCTCCTGCGGCGGTCGTTCAACCATTTCCCGTTGGACGGCCACTTTCTCGGCAGTCTGCTGACCTATGGATTTGAAGTATTTTTCGGCTTCTTTTAGATTTTCATACCGCGCAACATGTCCCTTATCCAATATATATATCGTGTCGCAACAGCTACTGATCTCTTTAAAATTGCTCGACGCAAATACGATGCCGCGACTGGGATCAAGAGTGCGGACAAGTCCCAGCGCTTTTTCCTTGAAGTCTTTGTCGCCACCCGTGATCGTATCGTCGAACAGGTAGATATCGAATTCAACCGCGATCGTGATCGCGAATTGGAGTTGCGGGCGCACAAAGCGCGGACAATTGCCCAATTCTTCGTTAAGGAATTCCGTCACCCCGGCGATCTCACCTACCTTGCGGACGAAATCATCGTTATTGACACCGCATAACCTTCCTATGAAGCGAATATTGGTGGCGAGGGTCGAAGACATCACCAGGTAATCGCCGAACGTCGTGGGCCACGACACTCTCAAATCCCGATCTATGCGACCTTCATAATTATACTCTGTGCCGCAGATCAGGCGCAGCAATGTGCTCTTGCCGGTTTTCGGATGACCTGCAATACCGACGCGTTCCCCAGCCTCAACACGCAGATTCAGGTTTTCGAAAAGCGTTTGCCTGCCGCCTGCAAATCGCATCGTGATGTTCTGCAAGTCCACGCTCATATCGGAATCCGGGAGCGGACATAACGTTCAAGCGCAAGACCGAGAATCGCCAGCCCTGCGAGGCACTCCGTTAAGTAGAGCGGACTACCAACAGGCGTTTGATAGGAACTGAACCAGTATGTGCGCGTCAATTCCTCGGCATGGAGCATGGGATTCCAGTCGAGATAGGGCCACGCCCATTCCGGAAAGAACGTGATGACGAAAAAGACGCCCGACATCAGCAAGCCGAAGCGCCAAACAAGACCGATGATTTTACCGGCTGGCGGAAACACGCGCGATAAAGGCATCGTCACAAGCCCGTAAGCCAAGCCAAGAAGCCAACTCGCTATGTAGACGATGGTCACGCCGACAATGGATCTGGGGGGGGGCGCATTCTCGAAATAAGTGCACCCAACAGCAGCCCCGATGAACACCACGCCATAAGTGCAAAATATCTGCAGTGCTCTGGCAATAGCCAGATCCAACGGCGTGATCTGCGGCATCGCGAGAAGTCTCTTGTTCCTCACGATAGCGCTTTCAATAGCAGTCGCAGTGGACTGAAATGTGAGCCAAGGAAGCATGCCGGAAACCAGGAATAATATCGGCGGCATACCTGGAGGTGAGAGCGCCTTGATGAACACCTTCAACAATGTGAGAGCGGTAATACTGAGGCAAACGTCGATGAGGGCCCACGCGTAACCGTAATCGAGCGAAGAGTTCTGGGACTGCATTTCGCGAAGCGTGAGAGCGGTCAGGACTCTGAGTTGGGCTTGCCAGGACCGGTACATTTGTCTCCCCAAAGATCCCGCGTCCGCGCGGGCCACGGGGTTATGCCATCACAATGCGTTCGCGTCCATTGACGACCTTGCGCGTGGCATTGCGCGTGTCCACGACAAGGTCGAGGACGGAGACAAGCTCTCCATAGTCCACGGCATCGTGGTCGGTCACGATAAGGGCGGCATCGAACCGCTCGGCGAAGCGCTCTGTCTCCCACGGAATGCTTCTGCGGCCCGCAAATTCGATATGCTCGCGGGTTTCGGGGATCTCCGGTATCCACGGATCGTAATAGGCGATACGGCAGCCTTGCGCCTCGAGCAGGCGCATAATGGCGAGCGCCGGACTTTCGCGCATGTCATCTACATTCTTTTTATATGCGAGGCCGAGCAGGAGAATACGCGCACCGTTGAGGCTCTTGCGCTTGCGCTCGGACAGAGCATGGGCGAGCGCGGCGACGACCTGCTTGGGTTCGGTTGTGTTGATCTCGCCTGCAAGCTCGATAAAGCGCGTCGGCACTTCGTGTTCGCGCGCTTTCCACGACAGGTAAAACGGGTCAATCGGGATGCAATGACCGCCAAGGCCGGGACCCGGATAAAAGGGCATGAAGCCGAACGGCTTCGTGGCCGCCGCGTCGATCACCTCCCAGACATTGATGCCCATATGGCGATAGACATGCTTGAGTTCATTCACGAGCGCGATATTCACGCAGCGGAAGATGTTCTCTGTTAGCTTCACGGCTTCGGCCGTAGCGCTTGAGCTGACGGGCACGATCTTGTCCACGAGGCCGCGATAGAACGTCTCGGCGAGCTTGCGGCTTGCATCGTCGTCTGCGCCCACGACCTTCGGGATGTTCGTCGTACCGAAATTCGCATTGCCCGGATCCTCGCGCTCCGGCGAGAAGGCGAGGAACACGTCGCGGCCGACTTTGTAATCGCCCGTTTCGAGGATGGGCTTCAGAAGCTCCGTCGTCGTGCCGGGATAGGTCGTGGATTCGAGGCAGATGAGCTGGCCGGGCCGTAGTGCGCGGCCGATGTCTTCCGCCGTGCTCTGCACGAAGGACATGTCCGGCTCGCGGTATTTGTTCAGCGGCGTCGGCACACAGATGACGATGACGTCCGGCTTCGACAATTCCTTCAGGTCGTTCGTCGCCTGAAAGCGGTTGCCCTGACGCATCGTCACGATCTTCTCGTCGGGGATCGTGCGGATGGAGGAGCGGCCGTCATTCAGCGCGGCCACGCGATCGGGATCGATATCAAAACCAAGAACGCGGAAACCTTTGGCATGCGCCGCGATGGCGAGGGGCTGGCCGACATAGCCGAGGCCGATGACACCGATGAGCGCGTTGCGCGTTTCAATGCGGCGCGCGAGTTGCGCGACATCAACCGCGCTCACATGCGATCGGACTTCGGAATAGTCGAGCGCCATGCTGACCCCACTCTTTGTCACAGACGCGATTCGCAACAACTATAGATCGCGCCGAAGACAAAACTGCATCTAACGTGCCGCCCCTTCTAAGCACATCGCGCGCCCAATTGCCACACCTAAGGGCTTGAAATCATTATTACTGCTGAAAATTTCGGCAGGCCGGTGTCAGGCCAATTTCAGGGCACCTTGCTCCAAAATGTAGCGTTCGCCCGTGCGGGGACAAACCAAATCTTCGCCTAGACGCTCGCCCGCCCGGCTCACCCAGCCGAGGAAACGGGCCGGAGTGTCCACAATCAGGGCAAAAGCGGGAATATCCTTGGTTACCACCGTTCCGGCCCCCACCATGGCGTATTCGCCGACCGTGTTGCCGCAGACGATCGTGGCATTGGCTCCGATGCTTGCACCGCGTCGGATCAGGGTGGGACGAAATTCATCCTTCCGCTCCACAAAAGCGCGCGGATTCAGGACATTCGTGAACACGGCGCTGGGGCCGCAGAATACGTCATCTTCCAGAATCACGCCTTTGTAGATCGAGACATTGTTCTGGATCTTGCAGCCATTGCCGATATGCACATCCGGCCCGATCATGACGTTCTGGCCAAGAACGCAGTGAGCACCGATGACACTGCCGGAGAGGATATGGGAGAAGTGCCAGATCTTCGTGCCGTCGCCGATTACGGCACCCGCATCCACCAAGGCCGTCTCGTGAACGAAATAACTCATGCCGCGGCCTTCGCGGCTGGGATGGAACCATAGAGATCGATGAGCTTCTGGCGATAGGCGGCCTCCCAGCTATCGGCTTCGATGAAGCGGCGGCAAGCCTCGTGGGCACGCACGAGCATTTCGCCGGTCAGGGATTCCACCAAGGCGGCGATGCTCTCTGGCGTCTCCTCGGGCATGACCCAGCCGCAGCCATAGGTCTCCACGACATCACGTAATTCGGGGAAGGGTTGTACGATCAACGGCACTCCGACATTCGGATATTCCCACAATTTGTTCGGCGTGCAGATCCAATGATTGAGCACGGTCCCTTCATAGGGAATGATTCCCGCCGATGCACCCGCCGTCCAGTGCCCGAGTTCGAGTCGTGGGGCCGCAGGGACGAAGCGAACCTTGGGCGAAGCACCTGCAATTCGGCGCAATTCCTGTTCGGTCGGCCCCCACCCCATCATCACAAGCGTCCAGCCATCGGGAAGCAGATTGCCTGCGCGGACCAATGTCTCAAGCCCGCGATCCCCAGTGTAGCTGCCCTGATAGAGTAGGATTTTCTCGCTGCGAGGCAGACCCGCCGCGTCATGCAGCCTTCCGTCATACGCAAACGGTTCTTCGCCCAGCGCCGCATTGCGCAAGATCACGGCAGGCGGCAGGAAGGGGTAGGCGTCACGATAGAAGGCCGCTGCACAGCGATTGATCGTGATGAAGCGATCGACATAGCGTAGGAAGCGCTGATGGATGCGGATGTAGTAGTCGACAGCGCCGAGACGCTTGCCGGCCGAAGCCTCGTAGATCTCATGCGCATCATAGACGAGCGGAATACCGAGCGCCTTCTTCACGGCGACAGCCGCGGGCAACGTCGTGCAATCATGGGCGTGGATGACGTCGGGCTTCAGCGCAATGGCGTGCTGCGCCACGGCTTGCGCCCGATAGCGATAGCGCACAAAACGGTCGAATGGCCCGCGCAATTGATCGACCGGCTCCAGCGCCAGTTCGAGAAGGATTTCGGGAATCCAGGCCGGAAATAACGACTTCGGCGGTGGGAATTCGCCATGCCTGGCGGTGCCTGCAAACAGCGCCTCGGCCCAATGCTTGAGCACAGCTTCACTGGGCACTTTGGTCTGGCGCATGCGCCTGCGGATGTAGAGCAACGCTACGCCGAGCAAGACGGCGAGCACTGCTTTGCCGATCCAAGGCAGCACAACGAAACCCCAGATCACAAATCCAGTCAGAATGATCGACGGCACAAGGCGCAGCGGCGCGGATCGGCGAGCCCGCGCCATCGCGTCTTCCTGCCAATGCACGCGATGGATCGCGACGCCTTCTTCCGCCGTGTCGAACGGCGCATCGGCCTCGCTGTCCGGTACGCCGACGACCGTTACCTCGTGACCAGCTGCCTGAAGCGTCGAGGCTTCGCGCATGACTCTGCTGTCACGGGTCACGCTGTTGTAGACGAGCATGCAGATTTTCATCGGATGCGGCGCGACGCGGCCGGCGAATCAGGCGTCGGCAATGACAGGCGCAACCGGCTGGCCCCGCCTGAGCGAGGTGGATGCGGCCTCAAGAACGGAAAGCACGCGCAATGCCTCCTGCGTATCGGTACGCGGAACGGTACCTGCGGCGATCGACTGCAGGAAATGCGCGCATTCCTCTTTCAACGGCTCGCGTTGTTCGACCGGCACCGTAATGGCAGGCGTTTTCACGGCTTCC